>JABFSO010000457.1 GCA_013140555.1 Cyclobacteriaceae bacterium
GGGCATGCAATTCTACGATCCGTTTGACGTGGCGGGCTATGAAGCGTATCACCAATATCTGATTTATCACCGCAGTTGGATTTCCACAAACTATTTGGCCGAGCGCTACAACTTTATTAATGAGTTGGTGATGGGTTCTTCATCCGCTAATGCTTTGAAAGTTGATGTGGTCAATTTCGTAAAAACAAAATTCAGCAATGCTATCGCCTCCGATGCTCGAAGTTTGATCATCGAGCTAGCCAAATACTTGTTTCCGGTTCATGAAAATTTAACCTACACCACGGGCGCTGATACTAATTCTGGATTAACCGCAGCACGTATGAATTATTTTCTAGGTGTTTTTCTTGGAATCATTGATGCCAATCCGGAAGCAGCTTGGACAACCCGGTGGAATACCAATTCCGATCCGGAGGCGATTGAAATGCAGCTCAAAAATTTGTTTAATGCGATGATGCAATCGCCCGAGTATCAACTTTATTAACACGAAATGAAACGCAGAGAATTTATACAAAAGCTATCGATGGCCTCGATGCCACTCATGCTGGGCGGAATCCCAATGCGACTGATGGCCGAAAACAATTTAACTCGAATGGCGAGTCAAAGCACAAACGATCGGGTGCTGGTGATTTTGCAAATGCATGGTGGAAATGATGGGCTAAACTCCGTCATTCCATATACCGATTTTGATCAGTATTACTTTAATCGGCCTAACATCGCCATCCCAATTAAAAACAGTGCACGCAAAATGATTCGGCTCGACAGCACATTGCCGACTGATGCACAAGTTGGATTGCATCCGGATATGATCGGCATGAAAGATTTGTATGATCGAGGCCGTATGGGAATTGTGCAAGGTGTGTCTTACAAAAACAATAATGGCTCTCACTTTCGTGGAAGAGATATTTCCTTCATGGGTGGCAGTTTTGATGATTACTATTCTTCCGGTTGGATTGGCCGGTATCTTCAAAAAGAATTTGATCCTAAAAAATACCCGGATGATTTTCCTAACGCAGATATGGAAGATCCACTCGCCATTGAAATGGGAAATGATGTGTCACTCATCTTCCATCAATCCGGCAACATTCCAACTTCGATTTCCATCAACGATCCGGAAGGATTTGATGCGCTAGTCAAACAACTGGAAGGATTTAAAGATGCCAAGGTCGATACAAGAGGATACCCTCCGGCTGCATTGGTCGACTCACCTTATGGAAAAGAGCTTTCATGGATTTTAGGTCTTGAACAAAAATCAAAAGATTATGCAGAGCGATTGGCCGAAGTTTATGCGAGAGCAAAAGATGCGGATAAACTTAGCCCGCCTGTCACCTATCCACGCGTTTATCCTTTCAACGCACCGGCAGGAAGTATGCGAAATCCATTGAGCAGTCAATTAGAAATTGTAGCAAAACTTTTAGATGGCGGTGGGCAAGGCGTAAAAACAAAAGTGTTTCTCGTAAAAATTGGAGGCTTTGATACGCATGCCGATCAGGTAGAGAGTTATGATCCTACTATGGGATCGCACGCTGCCTTGATGTATCACATCTCATCGGCCATGCATGCCTTTCAAAATGATTTGAAAGCACGTGGCTTGGAAGATCGCGTGTTGACTGTTACTACTTCGGAGTTTGGCAGAAGAATACGATCCAACGATAGCTACGGCACCGACCACGGCACCGGAGGCCCGATGTATATCTTTGGAAAAGGTGTGCAACCCGGAGTAATTGGCAAAGTGCCTGACCTCACGAAAGACAATGTGGAAATGCAATATGATTATCGCCAGGTGTACGCCAGCATTTTGCGAGACTGGATGCTGGTGGATGAAACGGTGATTAACAATGATGTTTTCTTTGGAAATTTCTTCACCGGCAGAAATGAAGACGATACTGCCAATTATGAAAACATCACCGTAGCATCGCAAGTGATTACCGGAGTGAAAGATAACTTTGTAGCCAACCGATTCGGGCTAGGCGAATGTTTTCCCAATCCGGCAACAGAAAGTACAACCATTAACTTCCGGATGAACAACGCCAATCATGTCACCCTGTTGCTGCTGGATCAAAGTGGTGCTACGATTAAAACACTGTTAAATGAACGAAAAGAAGAAGGCGAACATTCGTTCAATGTGAATTTGTCTGGTTTGCCTTCCGGAATCTACTTGTATCAACTCAAAACAGGCTTTGTAAACGAAACCAAAAAGCTGATCATCAGACATTAATTCATTATGAGAAAATTTTACTTAGTTATGATTGTCTGCTGCTTCGTGCTGGGGGCAAATGGGCAATCCAAAAAACGCGCGGCCAACTTCAATTCATCCAAAGCCAAAGCAAATGCCAATCAATTTATTGAGCAGCAATGGTGGTTAGGATTTAAGTCCGGAATAAATTGGGCACAGGCAGATCCGCTGAAGCGATACACCATATTAGTACCTACCAATTATTCTTCCTCGCTGGTCGAAAAAAAGTACGATGTCTTTCAGGAGATTGGAATCCAGACAACGGTGGAGATCAGTTATTACTATAAAGGATTTTATATCAGCACTCAGCCCGGATACATCAGTTCTACATTTACTTATTCCAATCAATTGCAATGGGTCAATCCCAATCCTATCGTGAATAATGAACGGCTTACCCAAACGTATCGGCAAAGTCAAAAAGTGGAATATGCCGAGTTTCCTTTCATCATCAAGTATGACATCACAGGCAGCAAACTGAGGCCATACGTTCAGGTAGGTATTTTTTATTCGGTGTTACTCAATGCCGTCAAAACCGTCAGTGTTTCCAGTCTGGATGTAGCGGCTGGCGGAACGAACACCATCACCAGCGAACCATTGATTGTGGGCGTGAAAGATTTATTCAGCAACTATGCCGGATGGATGGGAGGCGTAGGTGCCAGTTATCAACTCGGCAATGTCCGTTTGGTTTTAGATGCATCGTACCGACAAAGTCTGAGTAACATCGTCAATCCCCAAAATCGTTTTGCCAATGATCGCCTTTCCGGAATTGGCGATGCGCAAGACGACCTGAATCTTAAAAATGTGGTAATCTCTGCCGGAGTTTTGTTTCCGCTCCGCTACCTCAGCTCCAATTTCAAATCCAACGACCGCTAATCTTTATGAAGAATTATATTCTGCTTATATTTTTGATTGCTCTGGCCACTTCTTGCGCCAAAGATTCTGATCTGACTACCGATAAAGCAAACTTCACGCGCGTCTACGATAACGATAAGTTTGATGCCTCCTACAATCCCATCGACATAAAAGAAACCCCTGATGGTGGATTTTTAATTTTGGGCGGAAGGAAGTTAACCGATTCCAATTTCAGTGGCGCTTATTTGATGAAAGTAGACGAACTAGGAATGTTTGTTTCTGAATTAGAAGTTCCTTCTGATAAGGTAGCACCTATCGGTCCACTATTAGAAGTAAATAGTAAGTTTTACTTTTTTGCGATGACCACTGTTGGATTGAAGACAGAACTTCATGAAGTGGATGCCACTGGTGCAATCACAAAGACGATTCAAGTAGTTGGTGACGGAGGTGGAGGATATCCAGCGGCTGCATACAATGACAATGGGCGATTCCTGTTGTTGCGCTACGACAACATTCGCAAAGAAAGTGTAGTGGATGTAGTGAACACTGCAGGCGTTACTTCAAGCTTTATTGGATTCAGTGTTGGTCGTGGTGATGGCGTGGAAGCACCAATCATTGAACATTTC
>JABFSO010000378.1 GCA_013140555.1 Cyclobacteriaceae bacterium
TTTTTACGAAGGCTTCGCTGATTTCATACCAAAGATTCAACGAGTATCAGACCAATGTTTTGTTCATGATGAACATTACTGTATTTGCCGCCATCAATTTATACCTTACTTACATGATTCTTCGACTGAATCACAACGTAGCGCAAACCTTGATGTTCAGAAATCAGGAATTGAAAAAGACGAATGTAGAGTTAGATCGGTTTGTGTACAGTGCCTCCCATGATTTGCGCGCGCCACTCAATTCGATTTCCGGTTTGCTGAATCTGCAGCGCCTCGATCCACAATCAACTGCGTATGTCGATTTAATTCAAAGCCGGGTTACTATTATGGATAAGTTTATTCGGGATATCATTGACTACTCCCGAAACTCACGCACCAACGTAGAGAAAGAATCCATTCGCTTGCGTGAAGTGATCTTGGAAACAGTCGATATATTAAAAGTTTCACAATCAAGTCACCCCATTGCCTTTCAAATCGAAGTAGATGAAACACTGCAGATCGTTTCGGATTTGCCACGACTGCGCGTGGTATTGAATAACCTGATCTCCAACGCCATCAAGTATGCCGATCATTCTAAATCAAATTCATTTATCCTTATCAAAGCTTGGCGTGACACGAAGCAATTAATAGTCACTATTGAGGATAATGGCATTGGTATTGAAACGGCATTGCAGCCGAAGATTTTTGACATGTTCTACCGCGCTACTACCTTATCCAGTGGCTCAGGGCTTGGTCTTTATATTGTGAAGGAGTCGCTGGAGAAATTACATGGAACCATTTCATTTCGGTCTGAGTTTGCCAAAGGCACTACTTTTCACATTGCTCTTCCCGTTTAATTTGAACAATGCCATTGGTTGATTGTTACATAAGCTTTGAGTACACTGAAGATTTCTAGTAAAACAGTATAACACTGAATTTGAACCAACTACATTCAATGAAAACACTATTAATAACAGGCGGAAGTAAAGGAATCGGTTACGGCATTGCTGAAGTGATGATTCGTGCCGGATGGAATGCCGCCATCACCGGACGCAATCAGACGCAAGTAGATAATGCTGCTGCACAATTAAATATTATTCGAAAAGACAGCGCATTAGGCATTGTAGCCGATGTGCGTAACCTCGCACACCAACAAGCAGCGGTAGAAAAGGTGTTGAGCAAGTGGGGGCAATTAGGTGTACTGGTTGCGAATGCGGGCATCGGCCATTTTGGTTCGATTGAAACACTCACCGAGGATCAATGGCATGAAACCATGGATACCAATTTGACCGGAGTTTTCTACAGTGTGAAGGCGAGTGTGGAGGCGTTGAAGAAAACAAAAGGATACATCATCACCATCGCCAGTTTAGCGGGAACGAATTTCTTTGCCGGTGGCAGCGCGTATAATGCGAGCAAATTTGGATTGGTGGGTTTCACACAAGCCATCATGCTCGACTTACGAGCACACGGTATTAAAGTAAGCACGATTATGCCAGGATCGGTGGCTACCTATTTTGCAGGTCATGTTCCCAACGAAAGCGATGGCTGGAAAATTCAACCGGAAGATGTAGGGCAACTTGTATTGGATTTATTGAACATGAATCCACGTACATTGCCGAGCAAAATTGAAGTACGGCCATCTGCTCCGAGTGGAAAGTAGATAACAGTTAATCGTTAATCGCTAGTTCTTAAACGTCAGTTTGAAGAACAGCAGGGTAGAGGCCAGCAATAGCGTGAGTAGGTTGGCGGCTATGACAGGAATATCATTAACTAAGATGCCGTAAGCCAGCCACATAGCTACACCGGCACAGAAAAAAAGAAACATACCGAGTGATAAATCTTTTGCCGAGCGACTCTTCCATGTTTTAACAACCTGTGGAAGAAAAGCGATGGTGGTGAAGGCACCTGCCGAAAGACCCAATAATTGAACGGGATTCATAATTGTATTTTAGATTACGATGCAAAGATACGGTTAGAGTTGCGCGTTTGTTGTGGAATGTAATTTATTCCATCGGAATGCGTAAAAAAACGATTGCGGAGTTTGTCTGTCTGTTTTTTGAGTGAAGCGGGCTTTTGGTTAGATATGCAGTATCCGCAGCTTCGTTCTTCGTTTGATTTTAATATTATTACTGATCAGCAGTTTGGCGTATCGAATACAAAAGTGGTGGTTATGTAAAACTCTTACGCGCTCTCCACACAATTGAGGTTCTCCGTGCAAATGGAAAGGTTGAACGGGGTTTGGGTTGTGTCAATCGAGTTGTTCGCACGGGTCAATTGAAAGAAATGTATCTTTACTATCTAAAATTTGGAAACTAATCAGCCGATGTGTAAAATTCTGGTGGGAGAAGATAACCTGATTACGCAGCAAGTGATAGAAGCCTTGCTGGCGGATAAGTGCGATAAACTTTCGATAGCCGGAAGTTATGCCGAACTGAAGAGCCATTTGCGCGAAGAAACGTATGATGTGTTGTTGCTCGATTATCACTTAGATAAAGATGCCAATGAAGGCGTGACAGAAATTCGCGGCATCAATAATACAATACCCATTTACATTTTATCGGCTGAGGCTGAACCGGCCATCCGACAGAAACTGAAGACGACAGCGGTGTCCGGCTTTTTGCAAAAGCCACTCAACATGCAGTTGGTGGAAGGCATCCTTCAATCCTTTTCAAAAGCCCCGGCATCCACGCCTGTTGTGAAAGATGAAAATTATCTAGCCAACTTGAAAACCTTGTTGGGGAACAATCCAGAGCGATTGCAACGTGTGGTGAAAATATTTATAGACGAAGCCCCTTCGCACTTTGCGGCCATGCAAACGCTGATCGACCAAAAGCAATGGCCACAGCTGAAAGCCCTTGTACATCGGGTGCGGGCAAGCTACGGCTACCTAGGCATGCAGACATTGCATGAACGCATTACTCAATGGGAGTTGGACATTGAGCAACAACGCAACACCGAATTGTACTCGAGCACTCTACAAGAAATCAAATCGGCTACAGAGAAGTTGATGGATGAAATCCAGCAGATGGTAGCGAAGTGATTGAATGCTTGCGACACATCGTCACCTTTCCTTTTTCCGGCCTCGGTATTATGAGAAACATCTAAACACCTTACTACACAAAATTTAAGAGATAAAATATTTAGTTTTAATTTCCTGTTTAATAAACTAACTTCACATAGCGGGTATAACCGCATAAGCCGAACAAAGAAGGCAGGCAGTTCCTTGCAGGAGACAAAGCTCAATGTAAGTACGCGCATGCCTCATTGAGGAGTGAGGTTCTTTACAGTTGCTAATGGAAACAGAGAATAGAATTTTGAACCATTGATAAGGCAAGGAAATCACAGAAGGGTCGGAGGAAGAAAAATGGGCAAATGGTTTTGAAAAATTATAATTCGATGAAAGTAAAGGCACTGCCACCATTGCAGTGGATTTAGATACCATTGAAGACTTTCTAGACTATATGACAGAAGCCTACCCAAAGCGCTCGAGAAGCTGAAGGAGATTTGCGAGAACTAATAGTCACAATATGACATTAATAGTTTTATGAAAATGAGAATAGGGATTTTATTCATTTTATCAATTTCAAGTTTAGGTCTCTTAGGGCAATCGGCTGAGAGATTCAAGAATTTTCATGGGCTAAGAGATCCTCGTAGACAGATGCAATTTTTTGAGGCTGAAGGATACGATATTTTTATAGAACGAGTTGCCTATAGCCTGGATGAAAAAGGAATATCAAAAATTAAGAAAAAGTATTCGATTAAAGAGGGGCAGCTTAAAACTGACACCTTATTAAATCTTAAGACACTGGTGGCAAGCAAAGAGACCCATGGTTTGAAGGGGTTGTATTCATTTTATTTAATTCCTGCCCAAGAGAAAGTGACAATCGTGATTGGTTTTACTCGAGCTCAATCAAGGGATAGTATTTTGGAGAGAGACTTTGTCAAATCGTATCAAACAAATCAAATACCTGAATCCGTTTACACGAAGATCGAAATTGACTCCATTAACTTCGTGGGGAGAACAATCCAACTGGGGCCGATCTGTCATTGGATGGCTCCGCATAACATTCAATGCCCTGACCGTGGACAGATGAATTGGGCAATATTTGATAATCATAAGGACGCGGAAGCGTATCGTGATTCGCGTTTAGAAATGGCAAGAAATGGGACGCTGATGAATGTAAAAGAAGAGGAATGGGTATCATTAAAATTTGAAGGACAGGAAACGAAAGCAAAGAGAACGAAAGTAAAGATACAATTGCCAAAACTAATTATGGGTGGTAGCAATGTTTTGGTTGTTTATTATGTAACCGCACACGTGAGAGGTAAATTTGTGACATGTATTTTAAGTCACTATACAGATGATATAGGAGCTTACAAATTACCTCCATTATTAGGTGAAGTTTTGGAATTAGATCAATGACGGATGTTTTAATTTTCTCTTTAGGAAAATCATTTTTTACGGACAAGCTTTTGCGGACTAGATGTAAGATGGAACAGGAATTAAATTCCGTTTTGAAATACCGCAAGCCATAATTTTAACCAATGAAATTGCTACTCATACTTGTTCTGTTTATAACTTTAAGTTGCTCAAAGGCACAAAAAGAAGAATCAATTACGAACGAAATACAGTGGAGCACGATTGATCTAGATACACTCATGTTGAAAGAATTCATACTTAAAAATGACAGGCTCTTGGATCTATTTACAATCGAATTACAGGACACACAAAAAGCGGAGCTAATCAATAAGACAGTAAAAAGCGATTCTAACAGGCTGAAACTTTACAACGCTTCAAAATTTAAGGTAAGACACGATAAAAGATGTAATGGGTATCGGCATCTGATCATCTCCAAGCAGCGAAATCAGAAAGGTGTTGACTTAGAACCCTATCATGGTTTGTTCTATCTGATTATTCATCCTAATAACAAAGTCGTATGCACGCAGAAGCTGGAAGAGAAATCGTTGACGATGGGAATTACCTCTTTCGAAGAACAGACAAATTGGAACTTAACAAAAGACAGTACATTAACAATTAATTCAAGCGCTACATTATGCAGCGATGATTTACTTGAAGGAAAGGCTACAACTTGCTGGACAGATAAGATATATGCTCAATTTAAACTTAGGTGCAGTGAACTCCAATTGATTAAGAAAGATTCCGTACGCACCGAGGGTAATGAATGAAATGACATCTGGTGGAATGCTATTGCATGATTTTTTTGACTAATTGTTAACTAAACTAATTTCGGGAATATGCGAAATAGATACTTCAATGGAATTATTCACACGATGTTCCCTATCATCCTAATCGTTTGTTCCTTTTGCACTTTTGCACAACAAAAAATCAAACCCAATGAATATTACAAAGCTGTAAAAGGCAAACAATCGTTGGATTCAATTTTTCCCGCAGATCATATTGAGTCAATTACAGTCAGTAACAATAGTGGCACACACACTTTAACGGAAAGCGAGTTGATTCAACTAAAGGAGCAACTTCGTAATGCAAAATATACCGGAAGCTTGCAGGTTAAACCGGGGCACATTACACTTTCTATAAGACTTAGATCTGATTCGAAAGCGAAACCAGGTAATGTATATGCTTACACTGGTATGATCAACTTTGATGGGGCAACTGATAAGTTGGGTAATCGCTTTAGCGGAACTTACTATCTGCCACTCAACATCAACTTTGATAATTATAGATAGCGACACACTCAAACGCCCATAGCTAAGAACAAATAACAATTGCTGGCGTAAATCTACCATTGCTGTCCTAGTTTCAATTTGTTAAACTTGTATTCAATTAGCCTTGTAAGTTTATGTGCGACTTCGTTACCATTGCAACTTATCATGATTTTACAACTGCTAGTTTCGATAAACAGAAACTGGAAGAACAAGGAGTGGATTGCTATTTGGCAGATGAGAATACCATTGCAGTCCAATGGACGCTGATGAATGCGCTCGGTGGTATCAGGCTACGTGTTCCTGCGCAAGCAGCAGGGGAAGCTTTACGCATTTTAAATGAAAAGCAGGAGGAAGTGCCAGTCGATTTTAAGATTGAAGAGAAGCCGAACGATCAGCTATGTCCAAATTGTGGTTCTAACAATACAGGCACAGAAAAGTATTCCCGATCAATTGCCGGCTGGACTTGGTTACTGTTGGGTGTTCCAGTTAATTTCACACGTATTAAAAGTCATCGATGTTTTTATTGTGCACATCAATGGGAAGCATGATTGTACTAGTGATTTCAATCAATTAGTTTGATCGAAATACACAACCAATCGATGTTTGATTATAGAACGACTCGGATTTGAAAATGAAACGCACAGCATATTTAATTGGCATAACGCTTATCGGCTTAGTTGCCTGTTTTTGGACTTTTAGTAAAGTCAGCAACCACACTGGCTTTTCGGTGGGCCAGCGTATTGACAGTTTGAACGGAGTTTATATTTATTATAATGGAAGTGTGGATAATGTGACTGGTAGAAACACGACTTCTGATGGATATAACTTAGGGCTGAAGTATCAGTGTGTAGAATTTGTAAAACGGTATTACTACGAACACTTAAATCATAAAATGCCGGACAGCTATGGACATGCGAAGGATTTTTTCGATCCTGCCATAGCAGACGGAAAAAAGAGTAAAAAACGAAACTTAATTCAGTATTCCAATCCCAGCAAGACCAAGCCGAAAGTGAACGATCTTTTGATTTTTGATGGTACGATTTATAATCAATATGGTCACGTGGCAATTATATCAGGTGTTACAGAAAACGAAATAGAAATCATACAACAAAATCCGGGACCCAGTGGTTCATCAAGAGCGAATTTTGCGATTGAAAAGAAAGATGATAAATGGGTAGTAATAAATAGTTCTGTTTTGGGATGGCTGAGAAAAGAATAATCACTTATTGGTATATTCACAAACACATGAAGCAAATTTTCTCAATAGTATTTTTGACAATTTTGGTAAATGTTTCCTTCGGACAAGATACATTGAGTCAGAACGAAGATAATATTAGCTGTCAATCTCTAACCGATACTTTGACCAATCTTGTCGTTTTTAAAGTCGTAGATAAAATGCCAACAGTAGCGGGCGGGATGCCGGCTTTGTATAACGACATCCTGAAGGGAATCATATTTCCTAGCGCAAGCAAACTTAAAATGGGTAGTAAAGTGTTTGTTGCTTTTGTGGTTGACACCAACGGGCAAATAATTGGTAAGCGTGTGCTCAGAAACATAACAGGAACTAACATAGCAGAACAGATCTTGCGTATTATTGGCGATATGAAATGGATACTCGGAACTTGCAATGAGAAGGCCGTATCAACCTTGATGATGCTTCCAATAATCATTTGTGTTAAATAATCTATTGGAACTGATTTCGTAGTGAGATAATAGACGGTAATGTTGGACTGTAGGTTTTTTCCTTCTTTTGACTCCATATTCCAACTACCTAATAAAAATCCGTGTCGAATGATTCAAAGTTATAGAGGATGAAAACACGTATTACAATTATCAGCCTTATCCTATTGGTGAATTTGGGTTGTTCAGATGAACAACTGGACGTCAATTCATTTGTTGACGATCAATCTATAACTACTTTGAACGGCCAATGGAAAGTGTTTTCTTTTGAGAACTATACCAACAACATCCGCGAGTTTAAAACCCAAACCAACTCCAACGGCTTCGATATTATTATAAATTTTGACGAGTCCAAAAGCCCCAAAGAATTATTTGGTAGAAACACCACCAACACAATGGAAGGAGAATTTGAATATATAGGTGTGCGAAAAATTAG
Source organism: Cyclobacteriaceae bacterium (assembly GCA_013140555.1). GTDB lineage: Bacteria > Bacteroidota > Bacteroidia > Cytophagales > Cyclobacteriaceae > ELB16-189. Next base: position 7,784 of record JABFSO010000378.1, read on the forward strand.
AATCTCTAGCTACATTTCCACAAGAGTGGCTCAACCGGCTTGGGCAGATCAATTTGACGGGGCCATTTCAGATGGAGAAGTAACATTCAAAATTAATGCCGCAAACCTGCGCATCTACTACAGCAACAACACCAAAAGCGTCACGCTGAAAAGAGAGTAGTACAATAGTCTCTTTTTTATTTCCCGAAGCTCTGGTTCAAATAGTATCTCCTATAAAAAAAATAAAACAAGGCCTTCGGGGTTGTCAATCCAAACAAAAACAAACTTTAGTTATATTCGGAACTTGAATAGAACTACTGAAAATGTTTGGGTTATTTAGCAGTAAAGAATATCTGCCTACGGTAACTGCGGTAGATAAAGATTGGGTGGAACAAAGTTTCATTTGGTTCTTGGAGGTATTCGGCTTCGAGCGCCTCCGGCAGCAGCCCTTCTATGCCCCAGCTGTTCAGAGCTTTCCGTATGATAATCTCAAAGATCTTCGTGAATTGCAACAATTGCTTGCGCAGTTGTGCGGGTATCTGAATCTGAATCCCCATCAAATAGATGTAAAGTTTTTTGATGATTTAGATTCCAAACAATGGACTGTTTGGAATGTGCCACCCCTAAATGAAACAGAAATAAGTAATCAAGTGAATGCCGGTAACCTAGAACGGTTTACTATTGAACTCGCGAAATCAAACCTCAACCACCCGCAGTTATTGATTGCCGTTTTAGCACATGAGTTGACACGCGTTAAACTGTTAGAGGGAAATTCTTTAAAGGCAACAGATCCGGATTTGGAAACCATGACTGATTTAATATCGATCTTTTTCGGCTTTGGAATTTTTGTTGCCAACAGCGTGCTTACCACAGAGATTAATTGGATAACCCGCAACAATTATTTGCCCAATGAAATAATTAGTTATGCCAATGCATTGGTTTGTCATGTCACCATGCACAACTCAGATAATTATACGATGGTGCTGAATCGAAATACGAACGAGCAGTTTAGAAAGAACTTTGAATATTTGACCAAAACGAATGACACTGCTTTGGATAAGTTTAAAGTGCAGGAATGTGAAAAACATTTTCTACTCAATAGTCAGGTAACAAAAGGTTTTGCCGATCGCGATTTTGAAAAGGTAATTGAAGGAAACAAAAAAATTCTCCAGATAAATCCACGGAATAATTATGCTTTCAATAACCTTGGTTACACATTGCTTCAGCAGAAGAAATACACTCAAGCGATAGAGTCGTTTACTAAAGCAATTGACCTAGACCCTTATTGGGATTATCCTTTTAATAATCGCGGTTATTGCAAATTGCAATTGAACGATCTGGAAAATGCTTATTTGGATTTACATGCTTCGTTTGAAATGGATCCGCAAAGTCCATTCAACTTGCGAAATATGGGTGCTTACTACCTAAAGACAAATGATTTCGAAAAAGCCTTGCATCACTTTGAAGAGGTCGAAAAGATTGGTCCCGAAACTGACTTGATTAATTTTTACCTTGGTCAGGCGCACCTGAAGTTGGGTAATTTGGAGAAATCAAAACTGTATTTCGAAAAATCAATAAGGCGAAATGAACATAATGACTCTATGATAGAATGAGCAGTCGGTTTTATTTTCAGTATTAGAATTGGCGACAATGAAAATCAACATACTTAAACCAACAAGGTATCTTTGGGTAGGTCCATTGCTAATTTTTATTAATGGTATTGGCAGATTGTACTTGCCCAATCGACCGGATGATTTAGTGGCCGTTTGGTACGGGCTTACTGTGCTTGCCTTTGTGTTGATTGTTATCGGTGTGGTAAATCATGTAAAGTATAACCGTGGTAAAAAGGATAGTAATTATAATGAATAGAAGGTTTGTCATCGAATATTCGTATCAATGAAATCTAATTGACAAGATAAAATGTCAGAAAGTGAATTAGAGCTTACCATCAAAATGTTGAATTCCGGTAATGACTTACCCGAAAAAGAATCTAATCAAGCAGGTGAATCGCATTTGGCTGAACTTGAAAGAGAGTTGATGCACGCACATCTACCAGAAAGAGTCTTAATCGTTTACGGGACGCTGGCACCAAACAAATCAAACCATTCAGTAGTTGAAAATATAAAAGGAACATGGCATAAGGGAAAAGTCCGAGGTAAATTGGTAGATAAGGGATGGGGTGCGCAAACGGGTCATAATGGGTATACACCTGCGAACTTGGAAGAGCAAACTGAAATTGAAGTCTTTGTTCTTATTTCAAATGAACTGATTGACAACTGGCAACGCCTGGACAACTTTGAAGGTGATGATTATAAACGCATTCTGGCAAAGTACGAACTGGAGACAGGTGAGAAAGGGGTGGGGTACATCTATGCTGTTCATGAGAATAATCTCTGAATGCACCGTCTTTCTATTAACTTAGTTCATACCATGATTTTTCAGATCAAAAATAAATGCGACTGATTGTAAGTATTTTGATTTCCCATCACTAATGGCTAACGAGTTTGTCGCTTTTATTAAAGAATGAAATGAACATCAACTTTATTCATTGGAACCCAGACCCGGAGATTTTTAATCTGATGGGTTTCTCTCTACGCTACTATGGAGTATTATTTGCTGGAGGAATTTTCTTAAGTGCATTCATTCTACGATGGATCTTTAAAAAAGAAAACATCGATCTCGATAAGCTAGATACCCTCACGATTTATGGATTAGTCGGAATTTTTGTAGGCGCGCGTCTTGGACATTGTTTGTTTTATGATCCCGACTATTATTTCAGTCACCCGCTGGAAATGCTATTGCCCATTCAGTTTGCGGATGATGGAAGTTATCAGTTCACCGGCTATTTAGGTTTGGCGAGTCATGGCGGAGCTGCAGGATTAATTCTGGCATTGATACTTTATTCGCGCAGCACAAAAGAATCTATCTTAAACACACTGGACTTAATTGCAATCGTAGGACCGGTTGGCAGCTTGTTCATCCGACTTGGTAATTTGATGAATTCCGAAATCATCGGCTTCCCTACCAACGTTCCATGGGCTTTTGTTTTTGAGCGGGTTGATGATTTGCCGAGGCATCCGGCACAATTGTACGAAGCGATTTGCTATTTGTTGATTTTCATTTTGATGATCTACTTATACAAAACCAGACGACCACAACTTCGGAATGGATTCTTTTTCGGGTTGTCCATTTCGTTGATCTTTATCGCGCGTTTCTTCATCGAATTTCTGAAAGAGCGACAAGTTGAATTTGAAGAACAAATGGTACTCGACATGGGACAGATTCTGAGTATTCCTTTTATTCTGGTGGGAATAGGTTTTGTGATCTATGGAATTCGTAAAACAAAAAGTGAAATTGCATTGCAGGTGAATAGTGAGAGCAACGCGCAATCTCCACTCACTTCAACGGCAACCGAATAATAAACTCACTTCCTTTGCCGGGATCGGAGAGTAGTACAATGTTCCCCTTCATCCGCTCCACTAATGTTTTTACTATGGACAAACCCAATCCATTCGAAGATTCTCCGGCCGTAGGACGTGCGCTTAGTTTCTTAAACTTTTGAAACACTTTGCCTTTATCTTCTTCGGTAAAGCCGGGGCCTTCGTCTTTGATGGAAATCCAAGCTTCATCGTCAGTAATACCTGAACGTAAAGTGACAGTCGCTTGGCGTGGAGAGAACTTAATGGCATTGGAAATCAAATTATCCAATGATCGCCCCAACCAATCGGCATCGGTATTCAGTTCGGCATTTTGTATTTCGCTTATTAATCTAATAGATTTTAAATCAGCAGCCGATTGAAACGACTCTACTTTTTTCTGAAGCATCGTGCTCAATGATACGGTCGACACGTTGGGCGACAGCGTATTTTCAAGTGTATGTATCTCCAGCAGTTCATCAATTAAGGTCAGACCCGCAGCTGTCGATTTTTGAATCAACCCCACAAAGTCTTCTTGTTTTTTACTAAGGGTGGCAACCGCGGGCAACAAATCCGAAATGCTTTTGATATTCGTGAGCGGTGTTTTTAAATCATGTGCCACCACACCCATCAGCGAATCTTTCTCTTCGTTCAGTTCGCGCAGCTTGTGATTTTGAACTTTTAATTTTTGATTAATGAGCTTACGGGCTTTGGCACTTCTCCACAAAAAATAACTGAAGGTTCCAACAATAATCAAAATCAATAGTGCCCCCAAGTTGAGATAACGCTGAAAGCGAATGGTAGCCTGATTCTTTTGTTCGATGGCTTTTAGCAACTCGTTCTCTTGCTGGTTGCGCTCAATCTCCAATTGAAAATTGAATTTCTCTGCTTGCAATGCCAGCTCGCTGTTCTTCAGCGAGTCGTTGAGTTGTTTGTATTGATTTTGATATACAAGTGCTTTCGCATTCGCACCTTGCAATCCATACAACTGCGCCAAATAGAAAGTCGCTTCGGTCTGAAGTTCCAGTTGCTTGTACTTTCTCGAATCATTTTCGGCCGCCAATAAAAATGGCAACGCTTCTTTTAATTGTTTTTGTTTCAGGAGAATTTCGCCCAACAACAAATTAGATTTTCCAACCAAACGCGTGCTGGATAATCTTTTTAAAATATTCTCCGCACGAAATCCTTCACTCAACGCTTTTGTCAGACTGCCGGTATGCAAATACAACTGACCTAAAGCCAACTTAATTTCTGCGAGCAGCGCTTCATCTTCCAGATTGCTGGCCATCTCTTCCGCTTCCCGCAACAACGACTCCGCTTGCGTAAAGTCGCCTGTTATCTCATACAAAGAACCAATTTGATTTTTGGCAGTGATGATGCCATACGGTTCTCTCGCTGCTTGTCGAAGTGCCAATGCTTTGCGCGCCATGGCCAGTGCATTTTCATAATCGTGTTGCGATTTAAAGAGATCGGATAAACTGCGATATGCATACGCCATTCCGGCTGTGTCTTGGGCGCTTTCAAAATAGAGTCGCGCTTTTGAAAAATTTTCATACGCTTTCGCGAGATCGGCCCACTCAAAAAACAACCGACCCGTGTTGTTGTAAGCGTGAGCCATCTGCACGGTATCGGAAACAGATTCGGCTAGTTGAAATGCGCTGTCATATTTTTTCAGTGCTTCTTTGGGTGCGCCTTTGTAAAGATCGGCCAGCCCCATGAAGTTGTACGATTCTGCCATCGGCACATACGCTTTCTCTACGCGACTGATTTTCAACGCCAAGCGGCAATAATGCAAAGTGCTATCCGGATGCGATGTTCTGAATTCAAATCCAATCTGATTGAGCAGTACTGACTTCTCTACACCTTTCGAGGTTTTTAGTTTTTTCTTGAGTTCAAAAATGCGCACGGTATTTTGTGCCAGCAGTGGCTGAATCATAGCGATCAGCAATCCAACTAAAAGGATTCGATGGGGAAAAGTGATTTTCATACAGAGAATGGCTAAAATAAGTTAATTTTAGCGTTGACAAAAATCAGATTATGGAATCGGTCGTCCGCTGTATTATTGTAGAAGACGATGCGCTCTCACGCGAGGTGATCGAAGGACTCGTAGAGCGTGCCGGTTTTTTGCAGTTGCAGCAATCATTTTCCGATCCGGTGAAGGCTGTGCAATGGTTATCTTCTAACTCTACCGATCTGATTATTTTGGACATGGAGATGCCGGGCATGACGGGACTCGAAATGTTACAGACACTCACACAACAGCCTCAGGTAATTGTGATTTCAAGCAAAGCACAATATGCAGTCGATGCTTTCGATTATTCAATCACCGCCTATTTATTGAAACCGGTGCAGGAGTATGCGAAGTTTTTGAAAGCGGTGATGAAAGTGAAGGAGAAGATGGAAGCCACTGCGCCATCAGCTGATCACATTTTTATAAAAGCAGATTCTATGCTCACCAATGTGTCGCTCAGTGACATCACATGGGTGGAATCTTTTGGCGATTATGTCAAAGTGAATACAGAAAAGAAAGTCTACACCATTTATAGTACCCTAAAAGCGGTAGAAGATAAGCTTCCTTCTACGCATTTCATTCGTGTGCACCGCCAGTTTATTGTCAATCTAAACAAGATTCAGAACATTGAGCAAACGAATTTGCAGATCGACAAAAAGATCATTCCCATCGGCACCTCCTTCCGCGAGGCACTCATGAAACGCATTAGTACGCTCTAAAAGCC
>JABFSO010000230.1 GCA_013140555.1 Cyclobacteriaceae bacterium
ACCTCAGCTTGGGCCGGGCTACATTACTTTGCATCCCGCAAAGGCGGAAAGGGATTTCACCTGAATCACGATGCCGTGCTTACATGGCCGGAAGGAAATGGCTGGCTGATGAATCGCTTACGCGAACCGGTTGCTAATTATATTCAATCCCAGTGTTTGGCCTCGAGAGTACAGGTGAATAAGCAAGAGGTTTCGGTGTTGTATTTTAATGAAACTGAAAATCAGTTTGAAGAGATCATCGCGCAGAAAGTAATCATGGCGACACCTCAGTTTATCAATCGCTATTTGTTGGGTGATGCCGCGCGCACCGATTACGGAGCCTTTGAATATGCGCCTTGGATGGTGGCCAACCTTACGGTGAATGCCGATTTGCACGAAAAGCGAGGTGAACCATTGGCGTGGGATAATGTGGTTTACGGAAGTAATTCGCTTGGCTACGTCAACGCCATGCATCAACATCTTGCTTCGGCATCCCCTAAAAATGTGATTACGTATTACAAGCCCCTGAGCGAGTATCCTTACTCGGCATCGCGCCAGCAACTTCAAAAGCAAACATGGGAAAATTGGTTGCCATTGATTTTGGAAGACCTTAAGAGACCTCATCCCCAATTAAAAGAACATTTAGAAGAAGTTTCGGTGTGGCATTGGGGGCATGGGATGATCAGTCCCCGGCCGGGCTTTATGGCAAGCGATGTCCGTAGAATGGCACAACGACCTCTAGCCGATAAAATCTTCTTTGCGCACTCTGATTTAAGTGGCATTTCAATATTTGAAGAAGCTTTTTATTGGGGCACCAAAGTCGCTAACGAAATGGTATCTGCATCATGAAGTTACTAGCCAATCAACCCTGGTTGCGAAACCCTTTGCTGGAGACCTTCCTGATTCTGCTGCCTCCGGTGGCTCCCATTTTTCTGTTACTAGCCTTCCCCAATTACTTCCATACGCATGGCTTTGTATCGAATGGATGGTGGATCGTGTTGGTAATGGGTATTGATGTTTCGCATGTGTACAGCACCACCTTTCGTTTTTATTGGGAACCGCAGTTGTTTGAGCAATACAAGCGTCATCTCATCATCACACCCATAGCAGCCTTTTTGATTGGTTGGTTTTTACACAGCATTGATGCACTGGTCTTCTGGCGGGTGATGGCCTATGTAGCGGTGTTCCATTTCATCCGTCAGCAATATGGATTTATGCGGCTCTATTCGCGCAAATCAAAATCTACCGCAGCAGAGCGCAACATCGACAGCGTGGCTATTTATACAGCTACTATTTACCCCATCTTGTATTGGCATCTGAACAAAACCGGAGAACTGAATTGGTTCGTGGAAGGCGACTTTATCAATCTGTCATTTCTGAATTCGGCCGTGTTTGACTATGCCTACTTCGCGGTCATTTTCGTTTATCTGGCCAAGGAAATCTGGGCAACGATAGGAAGTAAGAGTTTCAATTTTCCGAAAAACGCAATTGTAGTTGGCACCTTTCTATCTTGGTATGTGGGTATTGTTTTGGCCGAAAACGACCTCACCTTTACCATGCTCAATGTGATAGCGCACGGAATACCCTATATGGCCTTGATCTGGATCTACGGTTCCAAAAGCAGGAATACTACTTGGCAATTTCCGATGAAAGAGGTTGCTCTCTTCCTAATCATTTTATTGGCATTTGCCTATTTAGAAGAAGGAATTTGGGATATCTTGATATGGAAAGATCACCCCGAAGTGTTTCCTTTTCTTCAAGACATACCCCGGCCGGATCTATGGTTGGTTTCGATTCTGGTACCTATTCTCTCATTACCACAAATCACCCACTATGTGATCGATGGGTTCATCTGGAAACTTTCCAAGCCTGCGTCATAGAGAGCGACTAGCTCATCGATCAAATACCATTTAGTAATTATCCTATAAGATTTATAGAGAACCATTTGTTTAAAGCGATAAACTTTCTTTAAATTTAGATGCTAATCAATCAGCAGTTTTAACCAAAAAACAAAAACCACTTTAAACTCATTTGTGCTATGGCAAAAAAAGCAAAGAAGGCGGCCAAGAAAAAGGCAAAACCTGCGAAGAAAGCGGCTAAGAAATCAGCTAAAAAAGCAGTAAAGAAAGCCACTAAAAAAGCAGTGAAGAAAGCTACTAAGAAAGTGGCTAAGAAAGCAGTGAAAAAAGTTGTGAAAAAAGCAGCTCCCCAAAAGAAAGTAGTTGCTAAAAAACCAGCTAAAAAGAAAACAGCTCCAAAGGCAGCGGCTCCAGCACCAGTGGCAGCACCTGCACCAGTAGCAACTCCGGCAGCAACTCCAGCACCTGTGGCAGAAGCTCCGGCAGCAGAAGGAAGCGACAACTCCGGTGGCGCTATGTAATTCGGATTTGCCAAGGCAATTCGAAAAAGCGAGGCAACTGTCTCGCTTTTTTTATATTGGCCGATTGGGCAACCTTACAGTAAAGGTTGAACCTTGTGCATAGGTGCTTGTAAATGAAATGGTGCCGTTGAGTTTCTCGGCTGCCTTACGAGCAATGTACAACCCCAGGCCATTTCCTTTCGAGCGCTCATTGGCACGGAAATACATTTCAAAAATGCGCGACTGATATTCTTCTAAAATTCCTTCTCCATTATCCTGCACTTCGATGACTGCCTCTGATTCGGTAACCGAAATACCGATTTTCACAAATGGATTTTCAGTAATGGCAAAGTGAACCGAATTCTCAATTAAGTTTTCGATGATGATTTTTACCATAGCCGGATAAGACAAGAAAGGCACCATCTGCTTAATCTCCTTGCGCACCTGAATGCTCTTGCGCTTGATTGATAGATCTAATCCTTCTTCTGTTTCGCGCACCAACTCATCCAGAAACACATCTTTGTAAATCATCTGCTGCGAACCCACATCGCTAATCGATTGCAGCTTCTGCAACATCTTATCCAAGCTTCCTGCTGTTTCGCTCACTTTTTCAAACAACTCCAGCGACACTGGATCTTTCACGGTTATCTTGGCCACACCTGCCAATCCCAAAAAAGTAGTAATGGGTCTTCTAAAATCGTGCGAAGAGCGATAAAAGAATGTATCCAATTCCTTGTAGGCTTGTTTTAGTTCGCTGGTGCGTACTTCTACTTTTTCTTCCAATCGCTTGTTGATATTGGCGATCATATAGTTTGCTTCTTGCAGTTCTTCGGATTGCGCCTGAATTTCTTCCTGTTGCTCGCGCAACTCGCGATTGGCCTTGCTCTTTTCTTTGTAATAGCGATAACCAATTAATCCGGCTATCAGCAATAGAAAAATGCCTGTGGCAGCTGAGGCAATGATCCAGTTTTTACGCGAAAGCTCTGCCTGCTGAAATTGCAGTTGATTCTGCTGTGAGAGTTGCTTTTCGTTTAGCAACTCAATGTCTTTCTCTTTCTTTTCGGTGTTGTAGAGCGCTTCCGCTTCCGCCAACTTCATGGCACTGGTTTGCGAATAAATACTATCCGTCAATTGCTGATAGACTTTTTGCAATTCAAATGCTTTGCTATAATTGCCTTGCTGCTCGTGAAACAAAATGAGTGAAGCAATGTTATTCCTTTTCAAATGTGCCGCCCCTACCAGATCGGCCAATCGATCTGCTTGATTAATGTAAATCAAGGCTTCGTTGTATTGACTCAGCTCAATCAGCAGCCGAGACATGGAGCCGTAAGCGATTGCCAGATTCTGATTGTTACCTGTCTTTTCT
>JABFSO010000028.1 GCA_013140555.1 Cyclobacteriaceae bacterium
AGTATGGGTGTGCGCATTAAGCGCACTGCCCTCTTTTTCACAGACTGATCAGTACAAGCAAGATGTGTCTTCCGAAGATGCCATCATTGCAGCACTGTATGATGTCATTTCCGGAGAACCGAACACCACACGCGATTGGGCGCGTTTTCGGAATTTGTTCTTACCGGAGTCGCGATTGATTCCCACCCGAAAAAATGATGCCGGAGATTTGATTCTTAAAACACTTACTCCCGAAGAATATGTCACACTTTTTCAGTCGCGGGTAGCAACCGGTTTTTTTGAACGCGAGCTATCGCGTAAAACTGAATCGTATGGTACGGTGGTTCATTTATTCAGCACCTATGAAACGAAAGAAAAGAAAGATGGCCCTGTAACCAACCGCGGAATCAACAGCATTCAATTGTTTAAAGACAAAAACCGCTATTACATTGTCAACATTTTCTGGTGTGCAGAAAGCATGGGATTTTCACTTCCTGAAAAGTACCTGAAGTAGATTCATACAAAATCCTCTGCATAGCTCTTATGAAAAAGTATTTACTCATCCTTCTTTGTTCAAGTGTTTTGCTTTCGGCAGCCGCGCAATCATCCAAATCAAAGAAGATCAACCTGGATGGCATTTCTGAGCAATATGCCATTGCTTCGTTTGATGAGTTTTACCAATTACACAGTTTGCCGAACGATGCACACTTTCCTGCAGACATCGAGAAAAATGTGCAGTGGTGCGAAGCAGCTTTTGCAAAACGTGGTTTCACCACACAACGACTCAATACCGAAACAGTTCCACTCCTACTTGCTGAACGTAAAGTAGCGAATGCACAAAAAACAATTTTGATCTATTTGCAAATAGACGGACAGCCTGTTGAAGCGTCTCAATGGAATCAGGAAAGTCCATGGAAACCAACGCTGAAAGAAAAAGGAAGCAATGGCGAATGGAACATTCTCCCATACGAAAAATTAAAAACGGAAAAGATCAACCGCGACTGGCGCATTTTTGTTCGATCAGCGTCTGACGCAAAAGGTCCAGCGATGGCTTTTTTGGCTTCGCTGGACGCATTAAAATCGCTGAACAAAGAGCCGAATTTTAACATGAAGGTGATCATGGACTTTGAGGAAGAATTAGGTTCTCCCCGATTGCCCGGTGCAGTAACCAAATATCAACAAGCTTTGAAAGCAGATATGTTCATCATCTTCGATGGTCCACGACATGTGAGTAATGAACCCACTTTATCATTTGGTGCCCGCGGCATTTGCGAAGTGACGCTCACGGTTTTCGGGCCTCGCACACCGATGCATAGTGGCAATTACGGCAACTACACACCCAACCCTGCAATGCGACTGGCACAGCTTCTGGCATCGATGAAAGATGATGAAGGCCGAGTAACCATACCCGGATTTTACGATGGGATTTCATTATCAGAAGAAGAAAAGAAAACACTTTCATTAGTTCCTGACAAGGAAGAAGAAATCAAAAAGTTCTTAGGCGTTGCCGAGCCGGATAAAATAGGTGCGAATTTTCAGGAGTCATTGCAATATCCAACTCTCAACATTCGCGGTATGCAAGCATTGCATATTGGCGAACAGGCACGCACGCTCATTCCCGCCAAGGCCATGGCCGAAATCGACATTCGGCTGGTGAAATCTTCCGATCCGAATCGTCTGCTATCGCTAGTTAAAAATCATATTCAATCGAAAGGCTACTATGTAATTGATCGCGAGCCAACCGAAGAAGAGCGGTTGAAGTATCCACGCATTGCCTCTTTCCGATCGTCCGTCTCATACCTTGCCTTCCAAACTCCTTTTAACTCCGAGTGTGGCGATTGGCTGACACGCGCCATGCAAAATGCGTTTGGCAAAGATCCGATTAAGATTCGGACTGCCGGTGGTTCCATTCCCATCTCTCCTTTTGTGATTACATTGGGCATTCCGGCCGTAGCAGTGCCAACCGTCAATGCCGACAACAATCAACATGCAGAGAATGAAAACATTCGGGTGGGCAATTACATCGATGCAGTAAAAACATTTTTGGCCATTATGCTGGAGAAGGTTTAGTGGTTGATCTTGTGTTTTCCGCACAAAGTTTAAATTTCAAAATACTTCATTTCCAAATTATCCCAGAATTGTCATTGCTTTTGACAATTCTGCCCGAAGGGTGACGAATACTGACGAAACCGTCAGTATTGTCAGGATGAATCCTGACATTGAAAATGAATGAAACCCTTTCACTAAAATCAAGATCCATCTTTCATTTTCAATAGTCAGCACAAAGTGCAAAAAAGTCAAATGACTTTTTTAGGATTATCAAATTGGAGCTATCTTGCACCCAATGGAGAATTTTGTAGTGTCCGCTCGTAAATACAGACCACTTGGCTTTGCCGAAGTGGTTGGCCAAGAGCACATTACCACGACACTCAAAAATGCCATCGACAACAACAAACTTGCACAAGCATTACTATTCTGCGGTCCAAGAGGTGTAGGTAAAACCACCTGTGCTCGTATTGTAGCCCGCATGATCAACGGCTTTGAAGAAAAAGCCGAAGTCAACTCATTGAATATTTTTGAGTTAGATGCCGCTTCTAACAATTCCGTAGAAGACATTCGAAATCTGATCGACCAGGTTCGTTACCCGCCTCAATTCGGAAAGTTTAAAGTGTATATCATTGACGAGGTGCACATGCTCTCGAACTCGGCTTTCAACGCGTTTTTGAAAACATTGGAAGAGCCACCACCGTATGCCATCTTCATTTTGGCAACTACGGAAAAGCACAAGGTGATACCGACTATTCTATCGCGTTGCCAGATATTTGATTTTAACCGCATTCAGATTTCAGATATTGCGCGTCAGCTCAAAAAAGTAGCCGATCAGGAAAAGATTGGCGTTGAAGAAGAAGCGCTTCATTTGATTGCACAAAAGGCAGATGGTGCTTTACGCGATGGTCTCTCCATCTTCGACTTGATGGTGACATTCTCGTCAGGTAAAGCCGTTACCTTCAAAGACGTCATCAACAACCTTCATATTCTCGACTACGACTATTACTTCAAAGTAGTGGATGGATTGCTAGCTGAAAATCCTACGCAACCATTGTTGTTGCTGGACGAAATTTTACGCAAAGGATTTGATGGTCATAATTTTATTGTGGGACTGAGTGAGCACATTCGCAACTTGATTGTATCGCAAGATGCGCGCACGGTTCATTTGATGGAAGTGCCGGACTCGACTAAGAAAAAGTATCTGGAGCAATCGCAAGCTTCATCACCTTCACTCCTGTTATCGTGGCTCAATCTCTCGAATCAATGCGACATCAACTATAAGAGTAGCAAAAATCAACGCCTCACGGTTGAATTGGCTTTAATGAAAATGGCGCATGTCAATGCTGTTTTCAAAGGCAATGCTGCTTCCTCTCCGGAAGCGGTAAAAAAAAAATTGAGTTAACGTCTGAGCCGCCTGCTCCTGAAGCAAAACCAATTACAGTTTCGGTAGCTCCGCAGGAATCACCCTCTGTTTCACCGGAAAGTAAAGCCCCTATTCCTGTTGCGCCAGCTATAGAGCCACAACCTGTTCTTGCAAAGGAATCAGCTAAACCTAAAACCACGATTAACCTAGGATCCATCTTCAAGCCTGCTTCGAAAACGGAAGAAAAACAAGCAGAAGTTCGCGCACCAATTGTTGACAAGCCATTTCAGGCAGATGATAT
>JABFSO010000362.1 GCA_013140555.1 Cyclobacteriaceae bacterium
TAGCTGCTTTCAATAGCATTTCCACCGTCCAGCCATAGGTTTTGTCTTGCATGTTTAGTTCGATTAGTTTATTGAATCGAATCGACCGAAAGGGGCCTAAGTCAGTAAACTTAACCCCATAAAATAATTTTAAAAGTCGCGTAGCTAACCAATTGCCAAAAATTTGCTGTGGCGTCATTGAGCCGCGCTCTTTCGTTCCTAATGCACGTGAGCCAATCACCAGATCAACACCATCGCGCTCAATCGGAATAATAAGTCGCTTCATTTCCTGTGGATAGTCTGAGTGGTCGGCATCTAAAAAAACAACGATGTCGGGCGGTGACTTACTTTTTTGCAGATAGTCAATTCCTTTAAGACAAGCTCTCCCGTAGCCGGGTATCGGCTCGCGCAATACGGTAGCACCCTGTTGCCGAGCTACTTGCTCGGTATTATCAGTAGATGCGTTGTTGACAACGATAATTTCACTCACTAGTTCTTTCGGAATCTCCTGAATCACCTGACCTACTCCATTTTCCTCATTGAATGCAGGTATAATTACACAAATCTTACTTAGCACTTCCATCGTTCACAAATATGCTTGTTTCTACGATGGCGTAATAATTTGTTAACAAACAAATTATTATACGGTGCGTACCTTTGAAAAGCATGATTCAACTTCTGAAGCTCAACTCGATTCGCAGCCGCATGTTGTCCGGTTTTTTGTTTCTTACACTTTTGATTATATGCGTGGCGGCCGTTTCGATCTACATGCTAGATCGAACCAATCGAATTATTGCTATTCATACACGCATTAGTCAACTAGAGATTACTACCCTAAGTCTTTTAAAAAACGACAATGATTTCTTTGATCTGGAAACAATCAACCAGAAATACTTCGAAACCCACGAAAGCTCTTATTTAAAAAAAAGAGATAGCCTGAAGAACTTAATTGCACAAGGCACAAATAACATTATGATGCAAAGTAAAAACGGAATTGTGTTGAGCTTGCAAAAAATTGATACGTTACTAAATCGATACAACACTAAATTTGAACTGCTGGAAAATCTGGTGTTTCAAAAAGGGTTTAAGGATTTTGGCCTCGAAGGACAGATGCGATTTCACGCTCACAAGTTAGAAGAAACGCAATTCAACTTAGATTTATACAAGGTTCTATCGCTGCGCAGAAACGAAAAAGATTTCTTTCTGCGGCACGAGGTCATGTACATTCAAAATGTCAATCAGATTGCTTACCAGTTTATTAACGAGCTCCGCAAAAATGAGCCCATCAACCGAGTAGCTTTGTATCATCTGCATCAATATATTCAGCTTTTTAATAAGCTGGCAGATATCCAGGTTCAGATGGGCCTAAGCAGCAAAGATGGGTTACACGCTGACTTAAACTCTCTCAGCGATCAACTGGTACAAAACTATTTCGCTCTTTCAAAATACAGCGATGAGGTATCCAGTGCGGCTCAATTACAAGTTCGTATTTTTTTTCTGCTGGTAGTGGCTGGCGCTGTTATTTTTCTTTGATATCAGGTTATTGGATTTCCAAAAGACT
The DNA here is from genome assembly GCA_013140555.1 of Cyclobacteriaceae bacterium. Lineage (GTDB taxonomy): Bacteria > Bacteroidota > Bacteroidia > Cytophagales > Cyclobacteriaceae > ELB16-189. The sequence continues at coordinate 1,541 of JABFSO010000362.1, forward strand.
TTCCTATCCTATTGCGAAACTATCGCATGTAATGAGTAAAGTGGTTGGTTCAAAAAAATATGTCTACCCTTCGTTTTCTATTGAGAGTGCGGCCGAAGAAATTAATACGCTCACCACCTCCTTCACTCTGTTGATTCAGGAAACAGAAGCTCAGATGAATGAAGTGAAATCAAAATCGCGACAGCTCAAAGGGCGGAACCTTGAATTAAAAAAACTCAATAGAGAATTAGATAGCTTTATCTATAGCACCGCGCATGACTTGCGCTCACCTCTTACTTCTCTTCTGGGGTTACTTAACATCATGAAATACGAAAATCAACAAGACAGCATTAAGCCGCACCTTGAAATGATGGAGAATTCGATTTACCGAATGGAAGATTTCATCGAACAAATTGTGGGATACTCTAAAAATAAACGTCTGGCTCTTCAGCCAAGCCAGATAGAATTTAATAGCTTACTTTCAGAAGTATTTGATAGCCATCAATTCCTTCCGGGGGCTTCCCATATCAAACACATCATTGATATAAAACAGGAAACTCCTTTTTACTCTGACCGAGGTCGGATGCTTATCCTTTTCAATAATTTGATTTCAAATGCCATTCGCTATGCGGACTTCTTAAAGCCGAATCCATTTATCCGGATTGAAATATGTGTAGACGATTCTGAAGTCACCATTTCCTTTTCAGATAATGGAATAGGAATTGGATCAGAACATATCGACAAAGTCTTCCAAATGTTTTATCGGGCGAATGCTACTTCCAAAGGCTCGGGCTTAGGTCTGTTCATATTCAAAGAGACCATTACAAAACTTGGAGGACAGGTAGCCGTGAGCTCTACTTTGAGCGAGGGCACTCACTTCGATATTCAAATACCCAACCTCTTAGCTTCAGTTAACAAACAAAAAGAAATCACGGAGTCTGTACAGACCTAATCCGTAACCGGAAGCTGTATCTCAAACGCAACACCATCCTGGTGTTCTTCATTTAACCTCAGGTCACCATTCATTCGTTGGGCGCAAACGCTCGAGATGTATAATCCCAATCCCATGCCTTCGGAATTTTGATGATTTCGCTGAAACATTACGAACAGATTTTCTCGTGCCGTATGCGAAAGCTTATCTCCATTGTTTCTAACGGAGACATGGTGCATTCCATTCTTTTGCCATACTTCAATAGCAATTGTTAAATTCGCTCTACGCTCGTTGAATTGCAATGCGTTTTTAATTAGCTCCTCCAAAATCACTTGTAGCAACTCTTCATCGGCAAACACTATTTTATTATTGTTGGAAACGAATTGCAAATCCGCATTACGTTTTTCAAAACGCTGAAAGACTTGCTGTGCCAACTCCTGAATATCGATCCATTGAAAGTCAGGGGATTTAGTTTTGATGTAATGAACGCGTTGAATAGTTTTAACCATCTGTTCCAAACGGTAAGTAGTTTGTTGGATGCGCTTCAAATATTCTTTACCCGTCTCGGTAGTAAACTCCAATGATATCAGGTGATAGAGTCCCTTAAGTGTAGCAATAGGTGCCTGCACATCGTGCGAAGAATGGTAAAGAAAATTGGCAAGCTGTTCGTTGGTAGTTTGCAGTTCAGCCGTTCGTTCTTGTACACGCTTTTCTAAATCGCGATTCTGCTCTTCAATTAAATCACTTTGCGCTTTGATCTCTTCATTCTGCGATTCAATTTCTTCTTTCTGTTGCAACAGGAGTTGCTGATCCTCTTCCTGTTTTTTAAAGGTGCGAGCAAAATAATTGAACAACAACAATCCAAACGGAATGACGAGAAGAGTTGAAAGCAATGTGTTTCGCCATAATTCATTTCGGGCGCGCATCGCAAAAGCTTCAAAGTTTTCATCTGCTTCGAGAAGTGCCACCACTTTTCCTGCACTATTTCTCACCGGTGCAAAAGCCGACAGCCATTGGCCATTTTCATCGCGATAACTATCCAGTGTACCTCCTGTTTCCCAATTCGACAGTAGTGCTTTGGGATAATTCGTATAAGCATGGCGGTAATAAGGCTTATCGGAAGAAGTGACAATAAATCGAAACGTACTATCAGTGGGAAAAAAGACAATAGTGTAAAGCGGTGTCTCCAATTGATTGACTTCTTTGATCCTACGCAGAAGCAGATGTAAAGCCTTGTAA
>JABFSO010000322.1 GCA_013140555.1 Cyclobacteriaceae bacterium
TTCCGTAACGGCATTAATGGCCTGCACTCCTCCAGAAATAAAATTGATTGGATTGTTAATCTCGCGGGCTATACCGGCCGTGAGTTGACCCAACGAGGCCATCTTTTCAGATTCCACCAATTGGCGCTGCGCCTTTTGCAAATACTCATTTGTAGCTACCAGCTGATCATTACTTTGACGCAATTCTTCTTGAAAAGCTTCTAACTCATGATTGTAATTTACTAATTGAGAGTTGGCCTCTTTTAGTTCTTGTGTTTTCAATTCTACTGTTTTTTCCAATTCTACCTTCTTTCGTTGCAGTTTAATGGTGCGCCATCGAACCATTCCGAAAATAAATAGAATGAGCAAGAGCAGATACCCGCTGTAAGCCCAAAAACTGCGGTACCAGGGAGGCATAACGGAGAAATGAAAGCTTGCTACATCACTCTCTACACCATAAATATTCTTAGCCTTCACAAAAAAAGTATAATCGCCTTCGCTGAGATTCTGATATTCTTTTTCTGTAATGCGTTGCCATTGCGACCACGATTTATCAAGCCCTTCCATTTTATACGAATACAAAGTTTGATCTTCGTTATCATAAAATGGTGCTGCGAAGCGAATGGTTAACCTACCGGAATCATAAAGCAATTTTGGTTTCAATTGTTTCAATTCATCTCCGGGAAAATAGCCCCCATACAACACACTATCATTTAAGGTAACTTTTCGAATAAACGTGTTAAACGGAGAAGAATAACTCTTTATATCTTCCGATTCGATGTAACGCACCAAATATCCCTCCCGACCAACAAACCAAACCGATTTTTCATCAGCAATAAAGGCACGCTCTCCAATAATAGATAACAGCGGCAGAATTCTCTTAAATGGCTTTGTAACAATTATGGTATCATTTTGATTTGTTGTTTTTACCTGAATAATCTCATGGCCTAGATGAGACGCTTTTTGCAAATAAAGTGAATTGTTATATGTGTTCTTAAACACATTGATAAAGGGTCCTAATTGACTTAGATAATTCCAAGTTTCAAACTTTTTAGTAGTACGATTGAACTTTAACATTGCCAAGCTACATCTGAACAGCAGTTCGCCATCTTCCATCAAAATTGGATAAAGATATGGGGCGGAGCCAATTTTGATATCATCTACTGAATAAGGGAATTGCTCTTTAATAGTTAAAATATCATCGTTATTTTTAGGAATCAGATGAAGCAGTTTCTGCCTATTGGGGCTACGCAGCCACAACGTTCCATCCGAATCTTCGACTACATCAGTTAATGGGAAATCAATATCCAAATCATAGTGAGTCCACTTGCCAGAATTATAGAGTAAGTAACTCAGCTTATTTTCACTGACGAGATACAATCGTTTCGGGTTTGATCTTGATTGCGTAATGGAAACAATAAATGGTTTAGAGAAAATTGGATTCGCTTTTCCTTTTTCATCCACCTCTACAATTTGGCTTTCTGGATTGATCACCGAGAGGAGGTGTTCTTCTTTGCCTACCTTAAAATTAATGACAATTTCTGCACGATGTGTCTCATTAAAAATAGGATTCAATTCATTGGTTCGCGAATCGACCACAAACAAGTTTTCGGCCGTGCTCAAGTAAATTTTCTCACCCTTCTTTGCCATCGCAGTAATGGTTCCTTGCACAGGCCATATCCGTAAATCGTTGCCAGGTTCTGTTTTTACGAGCTGATTCTTTTTATAACCAAACATTCCCACCCAAATATTCGATTCACGATCTGCCAATGCACCAATTATCGTGTTGGAAACAAGCCCGGTCTTTACCGAGTATCGATTCAATAAATTACCAGATGAATCAATCAGAATAGCTCCTGTAAGTTGATTACCAACGAAATGAAATCTATTTGCGATGGACACTGCGGTATGCGAAACATTTCCAACAGCATAAGGGGTAGGCAGCACTCTCAACGGTTTATTTTCAGAAAAAGCTACTAATCCGGATGGTAATGAAAGGACTCGTTCATTCTTTGTAAATGTCATGTCCACGGGTCTCATTGGAACATGATTGTTTGTCAGTGAGTCGGTGTACGGTGCTCTGACCAATTTTCCGTTTTCAAAAGAGACTAATTCTCTTCCCTGATCTACTGCCAACCAAACCTTGTCATTCATTACAAATCCGCTACTGAATGATCCCGGGTAAAAATGGATACTATCCATTTGCGGATCATACTCGAAAAGACCTGCCCTGCTACGACCATAAATTTTATTACTTGTCACCATAAGAGAACCCGGAGCAATCCTAACTTCACCTTTTAGCAATTTCGAGAGGTCTTTAAATTTAATTTGCCCGATGGAATCGGTATACAACTTCATAAAGGTTTGCTCTCCATACACATAAATATTGCCTTTAGTATCCTTAGCAATATCAGTCATCCAATCATTATATTTTAAGCCCACTTTCTCAAACCGCACGCCATCGTAGGTAATTACACCTGGCCGTGAAACGAAGTAAATAATGCCCCGATTATCCTGAGTGATCGATCCTACAAACTTATATTCTGTAGATGAATAACCTTTTAAAAGTGTTTGTCCGATTATGGGCTGCGCTAAAACATACAGCGAAGGCAATAAAAATAAAACAACCAGAACTAATCTAAGTAATAAAGAAACAGAGGGGTGCATATATACGATTTAGCTGTGGGGGTACTAAACGAACATTTATTTGTTGAAATAAATAAACTATGTAAATAAAATGAAACGTGATTAATCTTACAAGATAAATCTATGTAATAGTGGAGTCAACAAACGTCTTATCCTATTTATACATTCCAACTGCCGCCTCGGCACATCGCTCGCCATCCATGGCTGCAGAAACAATACCTCCTGCAAAGCCCGCTCCTTCCCCACAGGGAAACAATCGCTTAATTTGTGGATGCTCGAGTGTGGCCTTATCGCGCGGAATACGCACGGGCGATGACGTGCGGCTCTCCACTCCTACCACTTGCGCTTCATTCGTTAAATAACCGCGCATCTTGGTGCCAAAGTTTTTGAATCCTTGTCGCAGGCCATCCGCAATAAAGGAAGGAAGCACTTCGCGCATATCGGCAGATTGTAATCCGGGTTGATAGGAAGTATCCAATAACGAAGAAGATGTTTTCTTCTCCACAAAATCAATCAATCGCTGAGCCGGAGCCACCTGTGTGTTCCCCGCTACTTCGCATGCTTTTTTCTCTATTTCACTTTGAAAATACAATCCGGCCAAAGGGCCATGATGAGCATATTTTTGATAATCGACTTCTTCCACAGACATGACAATGCCTGAATTAGCAAACCGCGAGTCTCTTCGTGAAGGACTCATCCCATTCACTACTACTTCACCAGGGCTTGTTGCTGCCGGCACGATAAAGCCACCGGGGCACATACAAAAAGAAAACACACCGCGCTCCTTTCCATTAATTCTCGCTTGATGAACGAGCGCATACGAAGAAGCCGGAAGATAAAGTCCACGATCTGTTTTGCAATGATACTGAACTTGATCTATCAACTGTTGTTGATGCTCTACCCGCACGCCCAATGCAAATGGCTTGGCTTCAATCAAAATTTGTTGCTGATGAAGTACATGAAAAATATCTCGTGCCGAATGACCCGTTGCAAGAATCACTGCATTAGCTTCCCATCGGGTGCCTTCCGTTGTGATTACTCCTTTCATCTCGCCTTCGCGCAGAATAAATTCTTTCACGCAGGTGTTAAAATGCACTTCGCCTCCGCTAGCTAAAATGGTTTGTCGCAACTCGGCAACGAGCAACGGCAATTTATTTGTGCCAATGTGCGGGTGCGCATCAAAAAGTATTTCTTCTTTAGCGCCATGAGCTACTAATATTTCCAAAATACGTTTTATATCTCCACGTTTTTTAGAGCGGGTGTATAGCTTTCCATCTGAGTAGGTTCCGGCTCCACCTTCACCAAAACAATAATTTGATTCAGGATTTACAATTTGTTGTTTATTGATGGCAGCAATGTCGCGCCTACGGGCTTGCACGTCTTTGCCTCGTTCTAATAAAATTGGCTTTACGCCCAACTCAATCAATCGAAGCGCTGCAAACAAACCGGCAGGGCCGGCACCCACAATAATTACCGGAGATGCATGCGAAACACTTTGCTGCGGTTTACGATAGGAGATCAGTTCAGGAGCTTTGGCTGAGTCAATCACTTCAACCAAAAAATTCACTAACACATCGCGGCCGCGGGCGTCAATCGATCTTCGCAGCGGGCGAATAAAAACATTTCCGTCAATAGGAAGGTGAAGCTTTTGATACAGCGTAGGTTTTAGCTGTTCGCTAAATGCCTCTTCGGGTGTGAGATTGATCTCGATGGTTTTGTTCATAAATGGAAAGGTAGTTATCCCTTCAATAGTTTATGATTACCTGCGTCCGTCAAACGAAAACGAGTAACCGAAATTAATTCCAAAATTAAAACTTTGTGAAAACGAAGATTGGTTCAGTGATTTAAATATCTCCTCGTAGATCGGATCAACTGTAAATGACCGATATCCAAAATTATATCCTGCAAAGGTATCAATCGTAAATCCATTCCCATCGTTTTTTTCCATCAGGCGCAAGCCAACAAACAAACCGTATTCTGCTTTTTGTTCGGTTGAGTTGGCAATGACCTTAGCAACCTGCGAAATAGGAAAAGTTAAATCTACATTGGCGAAATGACTCAAGTTGGTAAGCTGCACCTGATGCCCAAAATACCACATCCCTGTTTTGAGCGGATTATAAAATTTCTGCCGCACCGAAATAGAATAGCCGCGTGCAAAGAGTTTGTTCTTGGCCACATCCGCATCGGGAGTAAAAAATGGATCGCGCAAACCAACAAATGAAAATTCATGTCCTAATCTCTCCTGATTATAAAATTCAATAGAAAGCGGCAACGAGCCAATGAAGGTAAAGGCCGGGTTGCCAGCCACAATCACTCCGTGATATTCAGGATAGAGCGGAGCGAAATAATAAAATCCAGTGCGCTTGCGCGAACGCTGTTGTGGAATAATGGTTTTTGGTTTTTTGGCAAGCTCTTCAATTTGGTTGACCAGCTTTTTGTCATCAAAGATAGGTTTGTAGTAACCAGAAAGTTTTCCGTCTTGTTCATAAAGTTCCCAGGTGCCTACGCGCACATCGCCTTCCATCTTACCTTTCGTTTGAAGCGATCCATTCGGAAAATAACCGGTGTAGTTTCCTTTTCCGTTTTCAAAATCACATTCCCCCTCCAGCTTTCCATCTTCAAAATAATACTGCCATTTCCCTTCGTGCACATCGCCACGTTTCATTCCCTTCGCTCGCAATTTTCCACTTGGATAATACTCGCGGTATTCGCCAACTCCTTGCGTGTAAGTGATCTCACTATACTTTCTACCGGCACGGTCAGTGGCAGACCAATACCCCGTTTTCTTCCCATCGGTATAATTTCCTTTAGCATTTATCGCTCCTTCCTCAAAATAATAAACCCATTCACCACTGGGTTCGTCATTCTCAAATGCTCCGGTAGCTAATAGTTTTCCGGAAGGATAATATTTTTTCCAGACTCCGTTTTTCTTGCCATTCACAAATTCACCTTCGCTTTCCACATAGCCTTCTTCCGCATAAAATTTCCAGAGCCCCACATTTCGTGTTCCCGATCTTGGACCTTCGCCATACACTTTACCGCTATGATAATATTCAGTGTAGCGACCAAAGTCTTCCTTATAATCTATTTCGCCTCGCTTCAATCCATCTTCGAAATAGGTATTCCACACACCGGAGCGTTTGTCATTTAGATAATTTCCCGTCTCCTTCAATTCTCCACTCTCATAATACACTTTCCAAACACCCACACGCTTCTTTTCATCAATGGTTCCCTCCATGCTCTTCTTACCACTTTCATAAAAATATTCCCAATTGCCGAAGTTGGAGTTTTGTCTCAATATTCCGCGCATGCGTAAGTTGCCTGTTTCAAAATAAAACTCCCACATGCCGGTGGTTTCGTTGCTTAAAAATTGCCCCTTCGATTCCACATTTCCATTGAGGTAATATGAAATGTATCTGCCTTGCAAAATATTAGAAATGGTATCGCGCACCTGATAGATTTCTTTCAGGTTTTTCTTAGCGGCATCGTGATAGGTAAATCGGGTAATACCTTGCCCAAGTGCAAGAAGTGGAAACAAGGCCAGGGAAAGCAATGCAATTCTTTTCACCTTCCAAAGGTAGTGATTATTGTGTGGCAGCACTAGCGCTTGATGATGGCCGCTTTGCCCCAGTCTGCACGCTCTTCTGCCGACCACAACTCCGGAAAGAAAATGATCTTTTGAAAGCGTGGCGGTAAATACTTTTGCCAATTGGTGCCTCCTGTGGCCTTGATGTCTTCCGGGTCGCGGTGTAAATAATGGCCGGCTGATTTCAGATGAGCCAGTGGCCACAACACATTGGCCAGTTGGTCAAACTCACGCATGCGCGCGATTGCATCGGTAGAACCTTTGAAATGTGTTTCATATAACTTCCACAAATTCTTGCTGCGATACTTCATGCCTGTTTCACGAAACAATTTGAGATACTTCTCTTCGAATTGCTGCAAGGTGAGTGTTTTGCTGCCAGTGGCTAATTCGGTAGCACCACTCCGCCAATAGAGTTTATCAATCTGTTGGTCGATGTCGCTGTACTCGGCAAGCGCTTCGCGTTCAGCATTATTTACTAGAATGATGGTGTCGGTGGAACAAAGTTCGATGAGTCGGTATTGTGCAGACTGGAAACCCGATGCGGGAAGCAACGACATTCTGAATTTTAAGAATTGTTCGCGCTCCATTCCATTCACCATCACCGCAAATGAATTCTCTAACAATTGAAAATAGCGTACGATGCGATCGAGTCGTTCAATAAAAAACTTCTCGGTAAGCGAATCATGCTCCGCAATTTGTTCAATCTCCCACAAAATGAGATTGAAGTACAATTCAGTAATCTGGTGATAAACAATAAATATTTTTTCGTCAGGAAATTGAGTCTTAGGGTTTTGCAAACTGAGCAGTGTGTCTAAATGAATGTAATCCCAGTAGGTCAGATAATCGGCATGCAGCAATCCATCCAAGTAGGAAGACAAATCTTGCCCCATCACTGCGTACTTCTGTTGTAACTTCTTTACCTGATCTACCAAAGTTGGGTTTAATTCCATACCGGAAAATTGGATTTTAGATTTTGAATTGAATTAAGTGTGTAAATTTGAACCTTTCATAAAGAATAACCAAAAAACGTATGTCCAGTCATTCTTCAACCTCCGAAACCATTGCAAAAAAATCATTGAAACAGGATCGCTACGAACAACCTGATTTCTATGCAATTGATGATTTACTAACCGAAGAGCATAAATTGATCCGCAGTTCGGTGCGCGATTTCGTGAAGAAGGAAATCAGTCCCTATGTAGAAGATTGGGCACAACGGGCGCACTTTCCCTACGAGATTGTGAAGAAGTTTGGTGAGGTTGGAGCATTCGGCCCTACCCTGCCCGTAGAATATGGTTGCGGTGGTCTTGACTATATCTCCTACGGAATTATCATGCAAGAAATAGAGCGCGGAGATTCGGGTATGCGCTCGACCGCTTCGGTGCAAGGCTCTTTGGTGATGTATCCGATTTACAAATTTGGAAGCGAAGCACAACGCAAAAAATACCTACCCAAACTAGCCAGTGGCGAGTGGTTGGGCTGCTTCGGTTTGACCGAACCTGATCATGGATCGAACCCGAGCGGCATGGTTACTAACTTTAAAGACATGGGCGATCATTATTTGTTGAATGGCGCCAAGATGTGGATATCCAATTCACCCAAGGCGGATGTAGCCGTGGTGTGGGCAAAGAACGAAGCCGGAAGAATTCATGGATTAATTGTAGAGCGCGGCATGCCGGGATTCAGCACACCTGAAACACATGGTAAATGGAGCTTGCGTGCCAGCACCACCGGTGAATTAGTGTTTCATGATGTAAAAGTGCCGAAGGAAAATTTATTGCCCGGCAAAAACGGATTAGGCGCGCCTATGATGTGTTTGGATTCGGCTCGATATGGAATAGCTTGGGGTGCCATTGGAGCGGCCATGGATTGTTATGATTCGGCCAGACGTTATGCGGCTGAGCGTATCCAGTTTGGAAAACCCATTGCTTCATTCCAATTAATTCAAAAGAAATTGAGCGAGATGCTTACCGAAATTACGAAAGCACAATTGCTTAACTGGCGCCTGGGTATGTTAATGAACGAAGGCAAAGCGACTACACCTCAAATCTCAATGGCGAAGCGCAACAGCGTACAAGTAGCATTGGAAATAGCACGCGAAGCCCGACAAATTCATGGTGGCATGGGCATAACAGGTGAGTATCCGATTATGCGCCACATGATGAACTTGGAATCCGTTGTTACCTATGAAGGAACACACGACATTCACTTATTGATTTTAGGAAATCAGATTACGGGAATTCCGGCTTTTGTTTGATTCGATAGTGAAGCTATTAACTCACTAAATCAACATGAAGGTTGTCACCATCTTAGGCGCTCGTCCTCAATTTATAAAAGCTGCTACCGTATCGCGTCAATTTCAGAAAATTGGAATTGACGAGATATTGGTGCACACCGGTCAGCACTTTGATGCGAACATGAGCCAGGTGTTTTTCGATGAGATGGAAATACCAGCACCGCACTACAACCTGGAGATAAGCGGGCTGAACCACGGAGCCATGACGGGCCGTATGCTCGAAAAAATTGAAACGGTTTTACTCAATGAAAAACCGGACTATGTTTTGGTTTATGGCGACACTAACTCAACACTTGCGGGTGCACTTGCTGCTTCAAAACTCCACATTCCCGTTGCGCATGTCGAGGCCGGATTGCGCAGCTTCGAAATGAAAATGCCGGAAGAAATAAATCGCATTCTAACCGATCGCATTAGTCAAATTCTTTTTTGCCCTACCCAAACCGCTATTGACAATCTTCAAAGGGAAGGGTTCTCCAATTTCGATTGCCAGATCGAAATGCCGGGCGATGTGATGTATGATGCTGTGCTGTTTTACCAAAGCAAGGCAGAACGACTTTCCACCATTATAGAAAAAGCGAAATTAACACCTGGTCAGTTTGTTTTATGTACCATTCATCGTGCGGAAAACACCAACGACCCGAATCGTTTAAAGTCAATCTGCGCTGCGATGAATGAAATTCATAAAAGTACGCCCGTCATATTACCCTTACATCCACGCACTAAAGGATATCTGCAATCACTGAATATTCAATTAGATGTAACCATTGTTGAACCACTCGGCTATTTCGATATGCTGATGTTATTGAAGCATTGCAGTATGGTGATGACCGACAGTGGTGGCTTGCAAAAGGAGGCATTCTTCTTTAAGAAATATTGCCTTACCCTGCGCGATCAAACCGAATGGGTGGAACTAATAGAGACAGGTGCAAATCGGTTGGCTGGTGCCGATGAGAAACTCATTTTGAATGGCTATCGCGAAATGATTGGCGCTGCCTTCACCATTTCACAAAAGCTGTATGGCAACGGCAATGCGGCTGAATTGATTGCTCAAAAACTAAAGAATTCCTGATAAAGGATTATTTTGAAACCGTTCTGGCAACAATTTACCCTGATTTTTGTTTTCTAAGAAATCTTCCCACGATGAAACGAATTGCTTGTTGGCTTTTTGCTTTCCTTCCAATCTTAGGTTATTCACAGGGCTGTAGCGATTCCGGGTTTTGCACCATGGGCGTTTTAAAGCCCGATCAGTTCTATTCAAAAATATTCCGCATTCGCCTTAACTCTATTGAACTGACGCAACATATCGGCACCACCAAATATGGCGATTGGATTCATTCCACTTTCGTGGATGCCAATGTGGGAATTACACGCAAGATGAATGTACAAGTTCGATTGCCGGCCTATACGATTATTCAAGGAAACATGCCAACTACACGAGGTTGGGGCGACTTATTCATCAATGTTTCTCAAAACATCATTGCCAAGGAAAAATTTCAGCTTAACGCCACAGCCGGAATTAAAATCTACACCAGCCAACCAGATAAAAGTTCGGAAGAAGGTTTACACATGCCTTTGTACCAGCAAACAAGCTATGGATCAAATGATATCAACATTGGAGCATCGCTGATCACGCGGCAGTGGATGTTTGCAGTGGGCTACCAACACGCTTTGAATCAAATCAGCAATCGGTTTTCATCTCAGCAATGGGTCGGCCATGCACAGTACAATGCCGTAAAAGTTTACGATGCATCTTCCGGGTTAGTGCGGGGAGATGACTTTATGTTTCGTGTAGAGCGTAATTTCAGGTTATCCCGATTCAATTTTCATGTAGGAACTTTGCAACTCTGGCGAATCAATGCAGACAAAACTCTTAGCACGAGTGATATCTTACAATCGGTGAACGGATCCAGCGGGCTAACTGTGAACATGCTAATTGGCGGAGGTTATCAATTCAATGCTTCGATGGGCATTCGGGTGCTCACGTCATTCAAACTAAAAGAACGCGATGTAAATCCGGATGGTTTATCGCGCGATTTCATCGGACAAGTAGCCTATATCATTCGTTTTTAGTTTTGGATTTCGTTGTAGCAAAGAATTTCATTAATTTGGCTGCAACATCAAATGAAAATATTTCTTCCAAGTCTATTCATCATTTTAAACTTCACACTCTCCTATTCGCAAGGTTGTAGCGATGCCGGTTTTTGTACCATGGGAGCCATGAAACCCGATCAGCCCTACAACAAAAAAATTCAATTAAAGCTGCGCTCCATGGAAGTGAGCTTTTATCGTGGCACTACCACGTTGACCCCGATTGTCTATGTTGCTACGGCCGACATGAATTTTAGTCTGGGAGCTAAATATACCTTCCAACTAAAAGTTCCCTTTCAATTTGTAGAAGGTCAATTAGCAAAGACTTCTTCGCTTGGCGACTTATCGGTTTGCGTAACTCGAAACATCTACACATCTGATCGGTTTGACGTGAATCTTTCCGTGGGCGGAAAAATCCCCACCAATAATTCAGATCTTTCTAATGAAGGAAATGCATTGCCGATGTATTACCAAACTAGTTTAGGTACGTACGATTTCATTGCCGGTGTTTCACTTATCAATCGAAACTGGCTCTTTGCGACCGGCATCCAAATTCCACTCAATCAAAATAAAAATCAATTCGATTGGCATCGATGGGTCGATCCCGATCCGGTTGAACAAGAGTACGTACAGCGTTATGCGAATTCCACCAATCTAGCACGCGGCACTGATATTATGCTGCGCATCGAGCGTAACTTCCGCCTGTCGCGATTCAATTTTTCAATTGGTGCTTTGCCTATCTACCGCATAAGCCCGGATGTCATCACGAATTTTCAAAATGTTCGCACTTCATTCGATGCGAAAGGTAATGAGGCCAAAGGATTGGCACTTTCTGCTATCGGTACTGTGGGCTATCATTTCAATGTGCGCTCCGGCATCAAATTGTTGGTAGGTCATAAAATTGTTCAGCGCGAATTCAGTCCCGATGGATTGACGCGTGAATTTGTCAGTTCGGTAACTTATATGTATCGCTTCTGATGAAATACTGGTTAATTTTTTGTTTAGGAATTGGCAGCCACCTAGCATTGGCTCAATCCATCTCGTTTCGCTCTATTGATTCGCTGGCTTCGAATGCCAATTATGCACAAGCCATCCAGCAGGTTGATCGACTCTTATCAAATTCGAATACACCTTCTGCTGATATTCTGCTGAAAAACAAAAAAGCAGAATTGCTGCTGGCGCAGGGGAATGTCAATGAAGCTGAAGGTATTTTAAAGAATCTTTCCGTCAGCGATCGTTTCTTAGAAGCGGTGGTCCTATCTACACGCGGCAAACTCAACTTGACAAAAGGCAGGTTTGACTTGGCGAAGGAAAATCTCGAATCAGCATCGAATCTATTTACCGAAACACAACAGAGTAATTCCACAGAGGCTATTCAGTGTTTGGCAAGTTTAGCATCCTACTATGTGGCCACCGGCAAATACAATCAAGCCGAAGAATTTGAAACGGCTGCCTTGCAACTGAAAAGAAAAGTAAAAGGAGAAAACAGCGAGGAAGTAGCTGCATCGTATAATAATCTTGGATTGATCTATCTCGCATCTGATCCTGATAAAGCAATTGAATATTATGAAAAGGCTTTGAGTACCTATCAAAAGATTCATGATGCCAATCATCCGAAGATGGCCATTGCAAATACCAACTTGGGCATTGCTTATAACCAATTAAAACTTTTTGGTGATGCCATTAATTACTTTGAAGCCGCCAAGAAAATATGGGAGAAAATTTACCCAAACGGTCACCCCAATCAATCGATCGTATTGCGCAATTTAGGCAGAGCCTATGCCCTTCAAAAAAATCCAAAGGCAGCTATGGAGTATTACAAGCAAGCCATCGCGATTTATCAAAAAGCATACGAAAATAAACACCCCGATCTGGCCAGCACTTATAATGAATTAGGTGCCATCTACCTCGGGCAAAACAATTATGATGAAGCGATCACCCATTTTCAGCTGGCGCTCATCGCTAATTCGCCTTCCTTTCAATCAGAAGACATCAAACAAAATCCTAGCGGCATTGAATTTTACAATCCCTCCGTGTTAGTCTATTCTCTCAACTTAAAAGCGCAAGCACTGGAAGAAAAGTATTTAGGAAAAACATTGAAACTCGAAGATTTAAAAATAGCATTGAATTGCCTTTACAGCAGCGATTCGTTGATCGATGAAATCCGCCATCAAAGCTCCGATGAAAATGACAAACTTGCTTTAGGCAGCCGGGCCTCAGAAGTTTACGAAGATGGCGTGCGTATCGCTATGACCATTTCTGAAAATGTATTGCGTCCGCAACCTTATCTTGAAAAGGCTTTTTACTTCGCAGAAAAAAGCAAATCGGCCGTTTTACAAGAATCCATTGCCGATGCACAAGCTAAATCTTTCTCTGGCATCCCTCCGGCTCTTTTAGAAGAAGAAAAAACAATCAAATCAACCATTGCATTCGTCACACAAAAATTAGCACAAAAGCCTTCCGAACAAGAAGTTCAACAATTGCGCACCCAACTTTTTAATGCAAACGCTTCGTACCGTTCTTTCATCACAAAATTAGAAAAGGAGTATCCAAATTACTTCAATTTGAAGTTCAGTCAGCCAACCTTGAAAGTGAGTGAAATTCAACGCACTATTTCCAATGAAACTGCCGTATTGAGTTATTTCATCGCTGACAAAAACAAAAAACTGTACATATTCCAAATCACTTCCAAAGGGTTGAAAGCAAAAACAGTTTCGCTTCCTTCCGACCTGGATCGCACCATCAAAGGTTTTACAAATAGTGTTTTGAATTCTGAGTTTAAAACCTATCGAAAAGCTACCAACATTCTTTCTCCCTTATTGTTGCCTTCGCTGCCCATATCCATTCGTGAACTGATTATCATTCCCACCGGGAAATTGAGCACCCTACCATTTGAAGCTCTGGCAACAGAGCGAATTAAGGGCGAGGATTTTTCGCAAGTTGCATTCGCCACCCAGCGCTATGCTATTGGCTATGAATTTTCGAGCAGTTTATTGATGCAGAAAAAAGATATCAGCGAAGCAGCCAGCCCTTCCATATTCCTATGCGCACCAGTTAAATTCGATGAACAAACCGGCTTGTCGGAATTACCGGGCACTCAACTAGAAGTGAACACCATTGCTAATCTCTTTCAGGGAAGAAATAAATCCGTCTTGTTTGCCGATGCGAATGAAGTCACTATCAAGTCCCCAGAAGTATCATCCTATCAATACCTTCACTTTGCTA
>JABFSO010000396.1 GCA_013140555.1 Cyclobacteriaceae bacterium
GTAGTATGCTGCCGTCCACACCGATTTCTCGGCACGCTCGGGTTGGTTAGCTCCTAGATTCTGGACTACCAAAGTAGCAGCCGCATTGGCCAAACCCCATGATAGAAGCAAGGTGAATATGAAAATACGAATAGCCGTAGTATAGCCCGCCACGGCATTCTCTCCAAAGGTGGACATCAATTTCATCAGGAAGATCCAACTGGCCGAGCCAATGATAAACTGAAGAATACTTCCTCCGGATACCTTCACCACATTCAGAATAATTTCTGAGCGTAGCATTAGATTTCCTAACCCAATGCGGATCAAACTTTTTTCGTTGAACAGGTAGTAAAGTTGAAAGGCCACTCCTACTCCTCTGCCGATGTTCGTGGCAATCGCGGCACCCTCCACACCAAATGCAGGAATGGGTCCAAAACCAAATATGAATATTGGGTCGAGGATCATGTTGAGGATATTGGCGATCAGCAAGGCTTTCATCGCAATCGCGGCATTGCCAGCACCCCGAAATACAGCATTGATTAAAAAGAGGAGTGTAACGGTGTAATTTCCGGTAAACATCCACAGCGCATAAGAAGAACTGCTGGTAAGAACCGCTTCGGATGCACCCATCATTCTCAGGATATCCTTGTAAAAGAAAAACCCGATTACACTGATTACAAATGCCACGCCTAAGCCGAGGTAGATCGCTTGCACTGCAGCAGCACTCGCTCCTTTTTTATCGTTTTCTCCAATTCTTCTGGCTACAATAGCCGTAGCCCCCATTCCTAAACCCATCGCCAGTGAATACAGAATGCTCAATACCGATTCGGTGTAGCCGACCGCAGCCACTGCATTGGGATCGTTCAGTTTGCTAACGAAAAAAATATCAACCACCGCAAAAATGGATTCCATACCCATCTCCACAATCATGGGAATGGACAAAAGAAAAATAGCGCGGTTGATGCTGCCTTGGGTAAAGTTTTCTTCAGAGCCGGCAAGTGCTTGTTTGAATAAGCGAAATATAGAAAAGGCCTTTGTTGTAAAAGCTTTCATTCAAATTGATTTTAGTTATGTAAAAAAATAAAAGACATTCTCATCACGGATGATGAGGGAAAAAGTTCTTGGCAAAAGCCAATTGTTCATAGCGCTTTCTTAAGCGAGTATGAACAGGATGAAGGACTTCATGGGCGGTAAATTGAATGACAAATATGCAAAAAGTTTAAAGAAACTACTCTTTTGTTGTCTTTAAATTCAACAAAGCCAAAGCTGATTTCTTAAATGCCCTTCCAAACGGAAGGTACTTTCCATCTACCTCTACTGCTTCTGCGGATATCGCATGGATGAAAGCCGAGTTTACAATAAACGAGCGATGAATGCGAACAAAGGATTGCGAAGGAAGTGCCGATTCTAACGAAGTAATATTTTCACGAGTAATTAAAGTGGAGCCAACCAGATATACCTTCACATAATCATCCAAGCTTTCGATGTATCGAATATCACTAAGCATTATGCGATGGTTCTTTCGATCGGCTTTTAAATAGATAAAGGCGGAAGGAGAAGCGATGGGATTTTCGTGAGTGACCAATTCAGCCTGCTTGTCGAAAAAACGATTAACTGATTTCGCAAAGCGCTCAAACGAAATCGGCTTTAACAAATAGTCGACTGCATTGATGTCAAACGCTTCCGGAGCAAAATCGCGGTAAGCAGTGGTAATGATCACTGCGGGCGGATTTTTGAGTGTGCTGATGAACTGCATGCCGTTCAATTCCGGCATTTGAATATCTAAAAAGAGCAAGTCAATTTTAGTGGTGCGGATAAAGTTACCTGCTTCTATCGCACTGTTACACTCTCGTACTAATTCCAGGCTTTCTATTTTGGCGATATAGCCATGCAGCAGCTTTC
Source organism: Cyclobacteriaceae bacterium (assembly GCA_013140555.1). Lineage (GTDB taxonomy): Bacteria > Bacteroidota > Bacteroidia > Cytophagales > Cyclobacteriaceae > ELB16-189. The sequence goes on from JABFSO010000396.1 coordinate 1,882, forward strand.
GAGCCAATGGTTCATCATCTACAACTAAACACTTGGTCTTCATCTTGGTGCGGTTAATTGCAAGTGAACTGAAAACTCATCCGGTTGATTGGAATTTACTTCCAGTTGGTAATGATCTTGAAACAAATGCTCAAGCTGCCGCTTTAGATTATCCAATCCAATTCCGGATTCCATTTTCTCGGATCGTTTGCTATTGCTAATCGTAACATTTACTTTTTCAGAAGTACAATGGATTTCCATTCGAATCCATGAATGCCCGGCTACCTTCATCACGCCATGTTTAAACGCATTCTCAATCAAAGTAATCAACATCATGGGCCCAATTTGATGGTGACTCGTATCTCCGGTTATTTTCTTTTCCAGTAAAATGCGGTCTTCGTAGCGAAGCATCTCTAGAGCTATGTAGTTATCCACTTGTTTCAATTCATTCTCCAACGGCACCCGCATCAATTTACCTTGATGCAAGGCGTAGTCGAGCATTTCGCTTAGTTGTAAAATGGCTTGTGGCGCTTGCTCGGATTTTTGTGTGGTGAGGTAGTAGAGGTTGTTCATGGTGTTGAACAGAAAGTGCGGATTCAACTGTACTTTTAAAAAGTTCAGTTCTGCCTCTATCTTGTCGCGCATCAACTTTTGAAAATCTTCTTTCGACTGGCGCCAATGCAAAAGCATTTTTATTCCCCAGGCAAAAAATACGACTACCAACAACGAGGCCAGTAAAAAAAATAAAACAATCGAAGCCGGGCTCATGGCATGAATGTTTGTTTCGGCCATGATGATGAACGTGAGTGCCGAGATCAGCATTTCCAGAAAAAGCGACCCGATAACCGTATAAATGAAATAGGTTACAAAATAGCCATAGCGCTCTCTCATCAAATAGTTGGGCACCAAGTAATAATTCAGGAAGTAGGTGGTGAAGATTGTAACAGGCATCAACAAACCCACGAAGAAAAATGTCTGTAAATAGTTGTTGTTTTTCCTGCCAAAGAAAATCACATACAATGCCAACACGAGCAGCCAAAAGAAAACATGAATTACCCACCGCTGACGCGTAAATAGATAATCCATCCAATGGGTTGCTCGGCTCATACAATTGCATATTTATGAAAAATCCATCAAGGCTAGATCAAAAATAAATTTTTGGCTGCGAATAAACCCCTTTCAACTTATTATAAGGTCTTTTCGCCATTTCCCTTACTAGAATTAGAAAAACCCGATTGTAATGGTTAATTGATCAGAAAAAGAAGTTTGAGAAGTTTTTGTGATGTAATCTTGTTTACGAAAAACTAAAACTAAACTTCCTAACAACTATGCTTACGTTTTCAATTTCTGAATTCCATAATGATGGTGGTACCATTTTTATGTATCCACTCTCGATCATGCTGCTCATTAATGGTAGCATCATTATTTATCAAGTCATCCGTATCACTCAGAAAAAAGCGCTGGTTCCACGACATGTTGAAGCCATTAAACAAATCGGTGCTTTCGCATCTGCATTTGGTGCACTCTGTACGATCCTTGGATTGTTCCAAGCGTTTGGAGCATTATCTCGTGGCACAGAAGTATGGCCATTTCAAGTAATTATGGGTGGAATGAGAGTAGCATTGATCACAGCTTTATATGGCTTACTGATTTACTGCATTTCATTGTTTGCATACATCCTGCTTCAATTGACTTCAACAAAATCGAATCAGTGATTTTTCAATAATTCGATGAAGTCCCTTTCAACAATTCTAAATACCCTTTCGCCAAACGGCCGATAGCTGAATGAGAAAACCCAACAAGACTTTTGCTTTGTCACAAATAAA
>JABFSO010000350.1 GCA_013140555.1 Cyclobacteriaceae bacterium
AACCAAAGGAGACTCAGTCCGCTGACCAAACTTAAAATCGAGAATAAGATAACAGCCCCTTTCATTTGCGATAATGAGATTGCTCCGGATTGCACTGCGCGCTGTGGTCCCTTTCTTCCGGCATGGTCTGCGCCATTCACAGAATCACCATAATCGTTCGCCAGATTAGAAAGAATTTGTAAAAAAATCGTTGTCAGGCAACAAAGAAAAAAAATCAGTCCGCTGAATTGATGAGCAGCCGCAGCCAAAAAACCTCCCATGCCAATGCATGAGAGCGATAATGGAAGTGTGCGCAAACGGAAAGCGTGAAGCCAGGCGGAAGTATTCATAGGGCGTTAAGATAAAGTCTTTCGCGCAAAGCTTCAAACATTGTGTGATCAATAGATTCTAACTCTATTCGATTCGGAGTATTTTTTCTTCCAACCGATTAAAAGTAATGCTGTCACCCGGCTTTTTGCTTAGAAGCAACTGACCAATGGGCGATTGAGGTGAAACCAACAAATAGTCAAAGCCATCCATAGAAATCTTACCTACGCTGATTGCAATAAAAAAATGATAACGGGTAGTTTGTACGATAGCTCCTACCCTTACTTCATCGGTATTTCCTGTTTCGATGAGCCCATCCACCAGTTGTTTTAGCTTAAGTGCCTCAGCCAATTGCTGCGCTGCTTTATCACGTTCAATTTGCATCATCGCCCGTCCGGTTTCATACTTATCTCCGGCTGAACTCTTCCCCTCTTCGTTGGCGGCCTCTTGCGCATTGTCCATCGCTACCTGAGCCACAGATATACGCTCTGCTACCCACTCCTTACAATATGCTATTAACTTCTTTTTTAAATTCATTCACTTAATGAGCGACTGACTTAGCTCGGCTTTTATAATTTATAAATAATGATACAGCAAGTATCAATAGCGACACACTGAGAAATAATGGAATCAGATAATAACTCTCCTGTGTTAGAAATAATCCCATGAGCATAGCTCCAACTGAAATAACACCGGCCGCTATTGCGTAGGCAACTGATTTAAAAAACCACGCATAAGGAAAGAAGTGCGCACCTGTAATGATTACATATACCATTACGAAATGGTCGGGCATCTTGATCAAGACAAAGACCAAAAACGGAAAATAAAATAGTTGCGCAAAATTTAACCACAATCCGAGTGGCTGCAATGGATTTGATTTAATTGTCCATTCGGTTTTCAGCAACTTTGAAAACAACATTGCAAGTGGCATCATGACACCACCTACCATGAAGGTGATAATGGACTTGTTGTAGGATGGGTACGGCAAAGTCCATACATAGGTAATGGCAATCCAAACCAGACTTGCCGCAAGAATAAAATCAATTCCGTTCTTCGCACGAACAGAAAGGTCGAGCCGCAGTTGGGTCATTTCTTTCAAATCCATTTTTCTTGTTCTAAAGTCCTAAAATGATTTTCAGTTTAGCGTAACCTGTTTTACTTACCGGAATTTGTTTGCCATCTCTAAGAATGGCCAAGTGTGTTTCCTTTTGGTAAGGTTCAATCTTGGTAATCTGATTAATCTGAACGATGTAGCTGCGATGCACGCGAACAAATTGAGCGGCATCCAGCGATTGTTCATAGAAGCTCATCGTCTTATTTTTCAGAAATGATCCTTCGGCAGTAAATATCTTTACAAAATCATCGTCTGCTTCCAAATACAAAATCTCATGAGCCGGAATAATTTTCACTTTGCTTCCAGTCTTCACCACAATACGATTTTGCTGACCTGCCCCGGTTGACATCGCGTTAAGCACGCGTTCCATCGGCTCGGGGCTCGCGGGTGTCACCTGGCTCTTCCACTTCAAAATAGCCGAACGAAAACGATCTTCTGCTACCGGCTTAAGTAAGTAGTCAACCGCATTGGCTTCAAACGCTTTGATGGCAAACGAATCGTAAGCTGTAATGAAAATAACAGCAGGCTTTTGGTCAATCAACTCCAACATTTCAAAGCCAGTTATTTTCGGCATTTGAATATCCAAAAAAATCAGTTCGGGGTTATGTTGTTGGATGGCTTTCACCCCTTCAAAACCATCACCACATTCTTGAACTACCTCGATCTCAGGAAATACTTTGAGATACGCTTTCACAATTTCCCTACTTAAAGGTTCATCATCTATAATAACAGCTTTTGTCATATGCGTTCAGGAAGAGTTAAAGTAACAGTAAAGTGGTTGTCGTGAATAGAAGTTTGCAACAAATCATTACGAGTGTACAGGAGGTAGAGTCTGCGTTTCAATCCATTCAAACCAAATCCACTTCCCTCAGCAGGCTGCATATCTTTATCAAATGGATTGGTAATCACTATTTGTAATGAGTCGTTGACGCGCGTAGTCAACATTGAGATCACGACCGCTTCAGTTGTACCATACAATCCAAACTTAATTGCATTCTCCACGAGCGGTTGAATCAATAAAGGAGGAATCAGCCAAAGTTTAATTTGTTCATCGCAATCCATTTTTACTTCCAGCCGATGTCCAAACCGTACTTTCTCAATGGAAAGATAAAGTTGCAGGTAGGCCAACTCCTGCTCCAGCGTGATCCATTGCTCATCGGCTCTGCGCAAGGTAGTTCGCAAAAAATCAGACAACTGTTGCACCATTTCGCGGGCCTTGGATGCGTTCACCAAAATCAATGCATTGATGGAATTCAAACTATTAAAAAGAAAATGGGGTTGAAGCTGCAATTGTAACTTTTGCAATTCTGCATCGCGCACCATTGATTGGGTAGAAGCTTGCTGCTCGATCGACTCTTGTAATTCATTTAATTGCTTGAATAATAATTGTCCGATCGACCATGCGGACAAAATCATAAAAATCATTCCAATTCGTACAGGAGTAACCTTCTGAAGAAATGAAAGATAATCGGCATTGTTTTCACCCAGCATCAGCAGGCTTTGATCTAACATCCAATAACACAAAGCACAAACGGCAGCACTAAGAGCCAATACAAATTGATACTTACCAACCTTTGGAGTGTAGCGGGTTAAGATCAACTCTAACAAAGCGCACGATAGCAGAATCCAATTGGTTGTAATTAGCGCATCGTATGCAGCCAACTCAAAATCAAATTGAAGCCATTGGGTTAAAAGCCAGAACTGCGCTGCCCAAGCTAGCGTAGCTACTAATAAAATAATGACTCCTCTTTTGAAACGTGTTGGTTTGCTATTGTTGCTCATTTGCTGGTTGACAACATTTCTGATTTATTTTTAATTCTGTCAAGATAGTCAGTAACATCTTTGGGTTCTTCGATCGTGGAATAAATTTCTTCACCATCTTGCAGCGAACCCATCGGAAGCACATCTACCACACTCACAAACTTCCATTTTACTAGTTCATCTCTTTTGTTGGTAAAGTCGCATTCGTATAATCGGCCAAGGATAGAAGCCTTCTCGCATGCCCACTCATATTCATCGGCTTTGATGAGGCGAAGTTGTTCATCAAATTGCGGGGCATGGTTACCGCTGCCACTCACTACCTGATAAACAAACTTCGCTAAATACCACTTCATGATTTTGTTGATTTTAGTTTAATCAATCAAGCTACCGATCAATAACTTTTGATATCCACACCACCAAATATCACCACTCCGGTCAGCACGATCTTTTTCTCTGGAGTTTGAAGAGTGGGGTCTTTGCGTTTATCCTCCACTCCGCCTAAG
>JABFSO010000166.1 GCA_013140555.1 Cyclobacteriaceae bacterium
AGATTATCTGGCAGATGTAACTAAGCAATGGGAAGCCGAAGCGGATCAAATGACGACACTCGGCATACGCTTAGTGAAAATGCGCATCGGTATAGTGTTGAGTGAAAAAGGAGGTGCGCTGGCAGAAATGGCGAAGCCGGTTCAGTGGGGCGTGGGCTCTCCTCTGGGCAGTGGTAAGCAATGCTTGAGTTGGATTCACATTGATGATTTGTGCGCACTGTTTGTCAAAGCCATTGAAGATACACAGTGGCAAGGTGCCTACAATGGTGTGGGGAAAACCTGGGCCACGAATGCCGAATTAACCAAAGTAATCGCCAAGGTTTTGCATCGCCCGTTGTGGTTGCCTGCCGTGCCATCGTTCGTTTTAAAAATTATTCTGGGAGAAATGGCTTCGCTCGTTCTCACCGGAAGCAAAGTATCGAATGCAAAAGTAGAGCGAAGTGGTTTTACCTACGCCTTCACCGATCTGGAAAAAGCAGTGGCTGATCTGCTTAGTAAAAAATAATTGAACAACTTTCTCTGCTAATAAGCAAGGTGTGGCATGATGAGTCAGCACTGATTTGTATGCATTGTTTTATTTTTTTCTAACTTGTCCGGCAATTAATAATTTGGACTATGTGTGCAAAACAGAAAAATGGAAAAAAAGTGAAAGAAGTGAGCACGTTGCCACTGGAAGAAGAACATCGCATTCGCAAAGCATTTAAAGATAAAGACTGGGCAGAAATCAAAAGCTCCGACTCGTGGGTGATCTTTAAAGTGATGAGCGAGTTTGTGGAAGGTTTTGAAAAAATGGCGAAGATCGGCCCTTGCGTTACCATTTTTGGTTCTGCACGAATTAAACCCAACAATCCATATTATAAAATCGCAGAAAACATTGCTGAGCAATTGGTACATCAGGGCTACGGTGTAATAACCGGTGGTGGTCCTGGCATTATGGAAGCCGGAAATAAAGGTGCACACAAAGCCGGAGGAAAATCTGTGGGCCTCAACATCTATTTGCCGCATGAGCAAAAAGGAAATGTCTACATCGATCCGGATAAATTGATCACGTTTGATTACTTCTTTGTTCGCAAAGTGATTTTTGTAAAATATTCACAAGGTTTCATCGTCATGCCTGGTGGCTTCGGCACGATTGACGAATTGAGCGAAGCGCTTACACTCATTCAAACAAAAAAAATCGGACGCTTTCCCATCGTACTCGTTGGTAAAAAATTCTGGGCCGGTATGATTGATTGGATCAAAAAAGTGTTGGTTACTGAAAAAATGATCAGCAAAGAAGACTTGGATCTATTTAGTTTAGTAGATACACCTGAAGAAGCCGTGAAAGCTATTGACGACTTCTATACTAAATATCTGCTTTCTCCAAACTTCTAATGATAAGTGTACTTGGTATTCCATTCGATGCCAACTCTTCGTTTTTGCGGGGAGCAGCATTAGCTCCTGCTCGCATTCGCTTAATGGATGCCGAAGGATCTGCCAATGCCTTTTCGGAACTGGGCAGCGAAATCAAAGCAGGACTCAGTCATCAGGATCGCGGTGATTTAAAATTTGAAAGTGCCGATCCAGCAAAAGCATTTGATATCATCAAAAGTTCGATTGCCAAAGAAATAGCATCTAACCGAAAAGTTTTGTCGCTGGGGGGCGATCACTCCGTGTCGTATCCGATAATTGATGCATACTCCGAGCACTATCCGAATTTGCATGTGCTTCATTTGGATGCACATACTGATCTGTACGACAATTTTGAAAACAATCACTATTCACACGCCTCGCCATTTGCGCGACTTTTAGAAAAAGGAAAAGTGCAATCGCTTACGCAAGTAGGCATTCGCACGCTCACCAACCATCAACGCGAGCAAGCCAAACGTTTTCAGGTGAAGATTATCGAGATGAAAGATTTCAACTTCGATTTTATTAATCATTTGAAAGGTCCGCTCTATATTTCATTGGATTTGGATGTACTCGATCCGGCTTTCGCTCCGGGCGTATCGCATCACGAACCGGGTGGTATGTCTGTGCGCGAGTTGATTCACATCATTCATCAAATCAACGTGCCTGTGGTAGGTGCTGATCTCGTGGAATACAATCCGATTCGCGATCATCAAAATATGACGGCCATGGTGGGATATAAGATGATGAAGGAATTGATTCACGCATTGGCTTTATAGCATTGAACTTTTTCTATCGTCCGATTGTCGTGCAGAGGATACTTTGCTGAACATCCAAATCGTACCTTTGTTTTTATTGCACTTAACCTATCAACATGGAAAGCACCTATTACAATCCGGAAGACCTTAAAAAATTTGGCAACATTGGCGAGTGGGAGAAAAACCTGGCCGAGAAATTTTTCTCGTACTATGGCGATGTTTTTAAAGAAGGCGACTTAACGGCTCGCGAAAAATCGCTTATCGCTCTGGCAGTAGCTCACACCATTCAGTGCCCGTATTGCATTGATGCCTATACGCAAGATTCGCTCGAGAAAGGTGCTACCGAAAAAGGAATGATGGAAGCCGTTCACGTGGCGGCAGCGATTCGCAGTGGCGCCACTTTGGTGCATGGCGTGATGATGATGAACAAAGCCAAAAAAATTTCCATGTAACGGGTACTCTTCCCAAAATACAGTTTTAAGTATCACGTTTCTATGATCAAGTCCCTTCACGCACGGCAACATCAACTAGCGCAACAAGAGCGACAAGTGGAGTGGTTGAGCAATGGCATTTTTAAAGAAAATAAATTACCCACCTTTCAGCACAAGCTGGAACAGTCCGGGCAATTTCCATTACACTCCGGGGCAATCGAGATTTTTCAAATCAACATCGGCTACATGTGCAATCAGGTTTGCAAACATTGCCATGTAGATGCCGGGCCCGATCGCAAAGAAATAATGACACGCGAAACCACGCAGCAATGTCTGGATGTGATGGAGCATGCAAAAATCAAAACGCTGGACATTACCGGTGGCGCACCGGAAATGAATCCTGATTTTCGCTGGCTGGTATCGGAGGCACACAAGCGTGGCGTGAAGGAAATCATTGTGCGTTCTAACCTCACCATCTTTTCGGCCAATCCAAAATTCAACGACCTGCCGGAGTTTTTCAGACAACACGGTGTGCGTGTGTGTTCCTCATTACCATTTTACAATGCCGACAAAACCGATCGCCAGCGTGGCGAGGGTGTCTTCAGCGATTCGATTAAAGGATTGCAAATGCTCAATGCAGTTGGCTATGGAAAAGAAGGAAGCGGGTTGATACTCGACTTGGTCTATAACCCCACGGGAGCGTTTCTTCCGGGCGATCAAAAAGCGCTGGAGCGCGATTTTAAAAAAGAATTAAAAAATCATTTCGACATTGATTTCAACCAACTCTTCACCATCACCAACATTCCAATCAGTAGGTTTTTAGATTTTCTGATTGAGTCGGGCAACTATGAAGGTTATATGGAAAAATTGGTGAATGCTTTCAACCCAGCAGCCGTTGCCGGAGTGATGTGCAAAAACACCATCTCCATCGATTGGCAAGGCAATATGTATGATTGCGACTTCAACCAAATGCTTGGGCTGAAAGTAGAAAAGAAGGCAGGCCAACATATTCGCGAATTCTCATTGGCTTCATTACAAAATCGTGAGGTAGTGATCAGTCAACATTGCTTTGCATGTACAGCCGGTTCGGGCAGCAGTTGTCAAGGAGCTACGGTTTAACATTTTAGATTGTCCGTTTAAGATTTTAGATTTGTTAGCTGTGACAATTTATCCCAACAAATCATGCGCCCTTACATTTTAAAAGAAACCAACTGGAAAGCCATCCAACAAACCAAGTTTGACGTGGCAGTATTACCGTGGGGCGCTACTGAAGCACATAATTATCACCTCCCCTACGGCACGGACATTATTGAAGCAGAAGAAGTAGCTGCCGAAGCGGCACGACTGGCGTGGGAGAAAGGTGCGAAAGTAATTGTATTGCCTTGCATTCCGTTTGGTGTCAACACCGGGCAGTTTGATGTAACCCTGGACATCAACATGAACCCGAGCACACAACTGGCCGTTTTACACGATGTGGTCGATACACTGAATCGTCAAGGCATCCATAAACTCGTTATTTTCAATAGTCATGGAGCGAACCATTTCAACAATGCGATTCGAGAGTTGGGATTAAAGTTTCCGGATATGTTTCTGTGCGTGTGCACGTGGTTCAACGCGGCAGATCAAAAACAATTCTTTGAAAATAAAGATGATCATGCCGGTGAAATGGAAACGAGTGTGATCATGCACCTTCATCCCGAGTGGGTGCTATCATTGGCAGAAGCCGGAGATGGCAAAGCCAAACGATTTACATTTAAAGCCATGCAAGAGGGCTGGGCATGGGCCGAGCGCAGATGGACAAGCGTAACGAAAGACACCGGTGTAGGCGATCCCAGCAAAGCTTCCGCAGAAAAGGGCAAACGTTTCTTTGAAGCAACCACGCAAAAAGTAAGTGAGTTCTTTGTAGAGTTAGCTAAAACGGATCGGAAAGATTTTTATAAATAACTTAATTTTCAAATTACCTAATTTCCAAATCTTCAAATCACCTCATTTTCAAATTACCTCATTTTCAAATTTTCAAATTGTCTCATTTTCAAATTAACTTATGCTAAAAGAAATCAACGAAGCCACCGAGTACCTAAAGAAACATGGTGTTGATCATCCGGAAATTGGAGTGATCCTCGGAACAGGTCTGGGTAATTTATTTGTGAAAGAAATTAAGAACCCCATCGAAATCAATTACAACTCCATTCCGCATTTTCCGGTTTCCACCGTTGAGTTTCATAAAGGCAAATTGATTTACGGAGAAATCAAAGGAAAGAAAGTACTGGCTATGCAAGGTCGCTTTCACTATTACGAAGGCTACAGCATGCAGAAAATTACACTGCCTGTGCGCGTGATGAAAATGCTCGGCATCAAAAGCCTGTTGATTTCCAACGCAGCCGGCAACATGAATCTGAAATGGAAAAAAGGTCAACTGATGCTGATCGATGATCATATCAATTTGCAACCGGATAATCCGCTGCGTGGCGAAAACTTTGAAGTGTTGGGCCCTCGCTTTCCGGATATGAGCGAACCTTATTCCAAAAAAATCAACAAGTTGTTGCTGAAAATCGCGAAGGAGAAAAAAATAAAGTTAAACCAGGGCGTGTATGTAGCCGTGATGGGTCCAAACCTGGAGACACGTGCCGAGTATAGATTCTTACATCAAATTGGAGCCGATGCAGTGGGTATGAGCACCGTGCCCGAAGTGTTGGTGGCCAATCACATGGGTTTACCTTGCTGTGCGATTTCGGTCTTAACGGACGATTGTGATCCAGATAATCTGAAACCTGCAGTAATTTCTGAGATTATTGAAACGGCCGGCAAAGCAGAAGCAAAACTGACACAGTTATATGTGTCGCTGATCGGTAAGCTCTAAAATCCCAAGCAACCTTTTAGTTTCGATTGGCGTCTAACCCACAAAACAGACGCATATGAAACCAAGTTTACTGCTCCTCTTAGTAGGTTTTTATTTTACAGCACCCGCTCAAATGAAAGATGGCGACTCGAGTTTCGCCTCTTTATTCGCATTCTCCTCATTTGCTCAATCGCAAAAAGAAGATGGTGAATTTCATTTGGAAAAAGAGTATAAGATCAACAGCACCGGGCAATTACGCTTACATTGCTCAGATGCAAAAGTGACCATCAAAGGTTCTTCCCGCAGTACGGCCCATGTTAAAATCGACCGGATTGTTGAATCCAAAGGTTTTATTTTCGGTGAGAGAGAGTTTACAGTAGACATCCAGGAAATCAATGGCAATCTCGATATTAAAGAGCGCTCGCAAGGCAGCGTAGGAATGATTGGCTATTATCATGTCAAATACACGATTGTTATTGAAGTGCCCGAAGGCATTAGCTTAGATGTGAATGGCGATGATGGCGACTATACACTCACTTCGATCAACGGAAAAATTGATGTTAGCTTAGACGATGCCGATGTGCAGTTGTTTAGCTGCAAAGGAAATGATTTTCGCTTTCGCTTAGATGATGGCGACATTCGGATGGATCAGGGACGTGGTAATCTGGAGATTGATGGTGATGATTCAGACATCGAGATCCGAAATGCCAACTTTACTAATGTGGTAGCCGATGTAGATGATGGCGATTTTGTTATAGAAACCACATTGGCTGATAATGGCAAATACTCCATCGATGCGCAAGACGGTTTGATTTCGTTTACGGTACGATCCGGAGGCGGTACGTTTGATGTGCGTCACGATGATTCCCGCGTTACAGCCGAAAATGGTTTTGTATTGCAAGATAAAACCGAGAGTCGCACTCGCTTTGAATTACCCAATGGCAAAGCGCAAGTGGACCTGCGAGCCGATGATGCGCGTGTGAAGTTGACTCGTCTGTAGAATTTAACTTCAAATGTAACTTATAAAAAGGTAAGTATCTTGAATAGTCAGATTCTTACCTTTTTCTTTTTTACACATTACAAATCTTGATTGCGTTCTTGAGAGAATTCAATTTATCCTTATGCGCAGGAATAAACTCTTGCGCCACATATCCTTTAAATCCGGTTTCGACAATGGCCTTCATAATGGCCGGATAATATAACTCTTGGCTTTCGTCAATCTCGTGGCGACCGGGCACTCCACCGGTATGGAAGTGAGAAATGTATTGGATGTTTTTACGGATAGTAGCAATTACATCGCCTTCCATGATTTGCATGTGATAAATATCGTAGAGCAACTTGAAATTTGGTGACCCAAGTTTTTCACAAAGGCGCACTCCCCACGAAGTGTAGTCACACTGATAATCTTTGTGATCTACTTTGCTGTTGAGCAACTCCATCGACACGAGCATATTGTATTTCTCAGCGACCTTCATCACCGGCTCCAATCCTTTGGCACAATTCTCTAAACCTTGCTCAGATGACAACCCATTTGCATTTCCGCTGAAGCAAATCACATTTTTCAATCCGGCATCAGCTGCTTTGGGAATGTTGGCCGTATAGTCTTTCAACAATTGCTCGTGAAAAGCAGGATTATTAAAACCACGCTGCAAGCCCCAATCATTGGCGTAAGCCATCGCACATGTTAATCCGTATTTTGCGGCAGTAGCCCACTGACTGGAGTTCAACAGATCAATGGATTTTATGCCCATGGCCTTGGCTGCTTCACACAGTTGTTCTAACGGTATGTCGTAGTAGCACCATTGGCAAACCGAGTGATTGATTTTTCCGCTTACTTCTTCCTGCAATGCCATCATTGAATTGGCGATTTGAGGTAGTGTAAAAGTGGCAGCAGCGCTGGCTGCCATTGTTTTTAATGCTTGCTTTCTGTCCATAGTTGAAAGTTGGTGGTACTAGTTACAAATTCGGATAGTAATATTCAATGAATTAGAATTCAAATTACCTACTAAGAATGTTGGAATCGTTACCAGTTACTTGTTCAGATGAAGATTCGAAATAAATTACTTCTCACTTCTATAAATCACGCCATCCTTCATCACAAATTTCACCTTTCGTACATCCGAAATAATTTTAGAGGGATCGCCTTGTACAATCACAATGTCCGCTTTCAATCCTTCTTTCAAACTTCCCACCTGATTTTCCAAATGAAATGCTTTGGCATTGACGCTGGTAGCTGCGCGTAAAACTTGCAATGGCTGCATGCCATATTCCACCATCAACTCCATCTCCAACGCATTTTCACCGTGTGGAAAAACACCCACGTCACCTCCCATGCCAATGGCGACACCGCTGGCAATGGCTTCTTTGAAACTCTTCTTTTTGTTCGTCACGTTGGCAGGTTCTGCAGTCACACCTTTTTTCCAACCACGGTATTGTGATATCATATCAACAGCCGCAATGGTTGGAATGTAAGTCACGTTGTGCTCCTTCATCAGTTTGCCAATCTCTACATCAATAAAATCTCCGTGCTCGATCGTTTCGGCTCCGGCCATTACAGCTCTGCGAATAGCCTCCTTAGATTTTGCATGACACACCATCACGCGTCCACTACTGCGGGTTACTTCGTTGATCAGTTTCAATTCATCGAGTGTAAACGAAGGCTGATCTTCGCCTTGCAGGCCCCAGCGATAGTCAGCATAAATTTTTATGAAGTCAGCTCCCTTGCCAATCTGGTCACGCACCACGCGCACCAAGTCATTGCCATCGGCAGGCTCCGCACCCAGCATAATTTCCTGATCGTGATCGTATCCTTTCGGTCCGTAAGAACCGGTAGAAACAATGGCACGTCCGGCTACCATCAATCGCGGACCGGGAATAATTCCTTCATTGATGGCGCGTTTCAAAGCCACATCCGAATAGCCTGCGCCTTCGGTACCTAAATCACGTGCGGTAGTAAACCCGGCCATCAATGTATTTTTTGCATGAACGGTTGCGCGTGCCGTGCGATAAGCATCTGTTTCCTTCAACACTTGTGTATCCCAATCCGTAATGTTGTACGGATAGAGGAGTAAATGCGAATGTCCTTCGATGAGGCCCGGCATCAGTGTAGATCCGGGGTAATTTATTTTTGTGGCTCTGGATGGAGCCTTTATTTTTTCCTGAGGACCAACAGCAACAATTTTATCTCCCTCCACTACAACAGCCCAGCCTTCGTGCATATCCACACCATCAAACACGCGGTCGGCTGTGAGATAAACGATTTTCGATGTCTGCGAAAAAGCAGTAACAGACAAAACAAAGAACAGGGAACAGAAGAAGGATTTCATTTGGATGGGTTTACGTATTCAAAATACCGAATTACCGGCAACAAAAAACCCTTTCTGTGATGAAAGGGTTTTTATAATCTCAAATTATGTGTTTGATGCGATTAGATCGCCATCAGCGCTGCTTCATAATTGGGCTCTTCGCCAATTTGTGGAACCAACTCGGTGTGTTTCACCTTTCCTGTTGGATCTAACACCACAACTGCGCGGGCAAATAATCCTGCAAAAGCACTGTCAATCAATTCTACGCCATACGCCTTTCCAAATCCGCGGCTGCGAAAATCCGAAAGTGTAATTGCTCTATCGATTCCTTCCGCTCCACAGAAACGTTTCATGGCAAACGGCAAATCTTTCGCAATGCAAAGCACAACCGTGTTATCCATTGCTGCTACGCGTTTGTTAAACTCGCGCACTGAAGTAGCACACACACCAGTATCCACACTTGGAAAAATATTGAGCACTACATTTTTGCCGGCAAAGTCTTTCAACGACACATCTTTCATGTCGTTGGCCGTAAGAACAAAGTCAGGTGCAGAAGAGTGAATTGCGGGAAGTTCGCCAATCGTAGTAGCCGGATTAGGGCCTAATTTGGTTTGAGCCATAAAATAATTTTGATTTTGGATTTATGATTTTAATTTATCGGAGACGATCAGAGTCGCGCACTAGTTTTTCATCTCTGCGAATAAACCGCAACGACAACCAGTTAAAAGCAACTGCGGCAAAAGTGATGTATAACACCAATCCATTTTGGCCACCCGGGTAGGTGCGAGCCAATGGATTCAGAAAAACAACTACTGAAATCATTACTCCGGCCAGCAACAACGAATTTAAAGTACCGATCTTGATCTGGGTAATACGATTTTCAAATTTGGTTATGCTGAGTACTGCTAATGTAGCAACAGCCACCATCAACACAGAAGTAATGGCATACGGAAGATAGGTGCTGGTGCGCGTGCCATTTGAAACTACCGTGTAATGGATCGGATACAATTGATGCGAATTACCAGCCGGATCGGTAAAAATGCCAATTGGTAAAAATAAGGCCACTGCCATGCAGATAACTACCATTGCCAGAAACACTGTCTGAATTCTTTGCCACATACTATCGGTTGATTTAACTTGCAGCAAAAGTAGTAAAATGGCTGTAGGGCACAAGCGAAGAATTCTCAGCCAACTAGTAATCTCTTACAATTAATTTAAAATGAATTCCACTTACATTGTTGACATCTTACGAACACCCATTGGCAAGTATGCCGGCACATTAGCATTGGTTCGCCCGGATGATTTAGCGGCAGAAACAATACGCCAGTTGATGGCACGAAATCCGCAAGTGGAAGCTGCTTTGATCGAAGATGTTGTATTTGGAGCTGCCAATCAAGCGGGTGAAGATAATCGCAATGTAGCTCGGATGGCTCTTTTGCTAGCCGGTTTACCCACTTCTACCGGAGGTGTAACGGTGAACAGGTTGTGTGCTTCCGGTTTGCAGGCTATAATGGATGCGAGTCGCGCGATTCATCATGGTGATGGCGATGTGTATATTGCCGGAGGTGTGGAAAGCATGAGCCGTGCTCCGTTTGTAATGAGCAAAGCTGAAGAAGGTTTTTCGCGCAAAGCAGAAATTTTTGATACTACGATCGGCTGGCGATTTGTGAATTTGCGCTTATCAAAATTATATCATCCTTTTTCGATGGGTGAAACGGCTGAGAATGTAGCCGAGAAATGGAAGATCAGTCGCGAGCAGCAAGATGTTTTTGCCTTGGCCTCGCAAACAAAATATGCAAATGCCCATGCGAGTGGACGATTCAAAGAAGAACTTATCTCCATCTCGATTACAAAAGGCAAAGACAAAATAGAATTCACGAAAGATGAATATCCTCGCGAAACCTCGTTGGAAAAACTGGCGCAATTAAAACCTGCTTTTAAAGAAGGTGGCTCCGTCACAGCGGGCAATTCTTCGGGCATTAATGATGGTGCTGCTGCCGCCCTGCTGATGAGTGAAGCAAAAACAAAACAACTCAATCTTCAACCATTGGCACGAGTCGTGTCGGTTGCCATTGCCGGAGTTGATCCTGCGTACATGGGTGTAGGTCCGGTGCCGGCCGTAAAAAAAGCTTTGCAACGAGCAGGACTCCAAATAAAAGACATTGGGTTAATCGAACTGAACGAGGCGTTTGCCTCGCAATCACTTGCCTGCATGCGCGATCTCGAAGTGGATCCTACAATTGTGAACGTGAACGGAGGAGCCATTGCCATTGGTCACCCGCTGGGGTGCAGCGGTGTGCGTATCAGCGCCACACTCATTCACGAAATGCAAAAAAGAAAAGTACGCTATGGCATTGCCACCATGTGCATAGGTGTGGGGCAAGGGGCCGCTATTGTTTATGAATTGATGTAGTTAAAAGTGCTAGAGCTGTTACTTTCTCTACAAGTTTTGTCAACTGCTTATTGCCAACTGTCTATTTTTTTATAATGCGCTACTTCTTCGAAATTTCATACAACGGAAAAAACTACCACGGCTGGCAGAATCAAAAAAATGCAGTGGGCGTTCAGGAAGTAGTAGAAGGTTGTCTTTCCAAAGTTTTTCGTACCACTTTAGAAATTGTGGGCAGTGGCCGAACAGATACCGGTGTGCATTGTGCACAACAATATTTTCATGTGGATATTGATCAGGAACTGGATGCGCGAAGCTGGCTGATCAAACTCAATTCGATCCTTCCGCAAGACATTGCCATTCGAACTATTCACAAAGTGTCTGATCAAGCCCACGCACGCTACGATGCCATAGAGCGATCGTATGAATACAAAGTCACGCCCGTAAAAAATCCGCTGTTGATCGGGCAGGCGTACTACTTTTTCAAACCGGTGAATGTGGCAACTATGAACAAGGCCGCAGCGTTACTGGTGGGCGAAAAAGATTTTGAATGCTTTAGTAAAGTAAAGACAGATGTAAATCACTTTATTTGCGACATTAAAAAAGCAAACTGGCACCATTCAGGCGAATTATTGGTTTTCAACATCACCGCGAATCGATTTTTAAGAGGAATGGTGCGAGCCATTGTAGGCACGCTGCTGGATGTTGGCACTGAAAAAATTTCCGTTGCCGAGTTTGAAAAAATACTGGCGGGCAAAGACCGCAAAAAAGCCGGCATGAATGTGCCACCTGAAGGATTGTATTTATCGCGGGTAGTGTACCCAAAAAATATTTTAAAACAGCCTTAAATCGCTTTCGCGGATCAAGGGCTCCGATAACCAACATGGAGAAGGAAAAAGTAAGCAGTGGAAATATCATCGACTTTAAAGTTCTAAAGCGAGTCATCGATTTTGTGCGGCCTTACAAAGGGCGTTTTTATCTGGTGATTGTGCTCACGCTCCTGTTGGGAATCTTAACTCCTATTCGTCCTTTTTTAATTCAATACACGCTCGATCAAGACGTACAGTATGGAAACTACTGGGGAATGGTAAACATCATGATCATTGTTTTAGCTCTTCTATTAGTGCAGGCGGTAGTGCAATACGCACACACCTATATCAGTGGTCGGATTGCTCAGTTTGTCATTCGGGATATTCGCGTGAAGCTATATACCCATTTGATTCATCTTCGCTTGCGATTTTTTGACAAAACGCCCATTGGTCGATTAGTGACGCGCACAATATCTGATGTGGAAACATTGGCCGATGTGTTTAGCGAAGGGTTGGCCGCGATGGCAAGTGATCTATTGCAGATCATCTTCATTTTAGTGTTCATGTTTATCACCGACTGGCGATTGACATTAGTGAGTTTGTCTACCATTCCATTGATGTTGCTGGCCACCTATGTTTTCAAAGAAAAAATAAAGATTGCTTTCAATGACGTTCGCAATGCTGTCTCCAATCTGAACGCTTTTGTTCAGGAACACATCACCGGCATGACCATCGTGCAAATCTTTGGTAGCGAGAAAAAGGAGTTTGAAAAATTCAAAGAGATCAATGCCGAACACAAAGCAGCACACTTGCGCTCGGTGCTTTATTACTCGGTTTACTTTCCGGTAGCCGAAATTATTGCTGCGATGGGCACGGGTTTGCTGGTGTGGTACGGTGCCAAGGGTGTCATCAACCAGGAAGTTTCTCAGATCACGCTTGGCAAACTGGTATCGTTCATCATGTACATCCAGCTTTTCTTCCGACCCATTCGCATGATTGCCGATCGATACAATACATTGCAAATGGGTATTGTGGGTTCTTCCCGCATCATCAACTTATTAGATGATAAAGAACATGTGGTAGAGAACGGTTCGCACATGCCATCGGTAGTAAAAGGAGCAGTCAAGTTTAATCACGTGTGGTTTGCCTACAACGAAGAAGATTTTGTATTGAAAAATGTATCGCTTGAAATCAAAGAAGGCGAAACAATAGCCCTTGTAGGTGCCACCGGAGCGGGTAAGTCATCCATCATCAATTTGCTCAACCGATTTTACGAAATCAATCAGGGAAGTATTGAGGTGGATGGTGTAAACATTCGCAACTATGATTTGAGATCTCTTCGCAAAAACATTGGCGTGGTATTGCAAGACGTATTCTTGTTTAGTGATACCATTCGCAATAACATTACATTGGGCAACAAAGATGTAACAGACGAAATGATTTTGCATGCTGCCGATTTGGTGGGTGCACGCAAGTTTATTGATCGTCTACCGGGTGGATTGGACTACAACGTGATGGAGCGAGGCGCCACGCTATCTGTTGGTCAACGACAATTGCTCTCTTTTATTCGGGCGATGGTGTACGATCCGAAAATCTTAGTGTTGGATGAAGCTACCTCTTCAATTGACACTGAAACGGAAGAGATGATTCAAAATGCCATTTCGAAGATGATGATCAACCGCACTTCCATTGTGATTGCACACCGCTTGTCTACCATTCAAAAAGCAAACACCATTATTGTTTTGGACAAAGGAGAAATCAAAGAATCGGGCAACCACGAGGAGTTGCTGCAAAAAGGGGGATATTATGCTCAACTGCATTTGATGCAGTTGAGCA
>JABFSO010000437.1 GCA_013140555.1 Cyclobacteriaceae bacterium
GAGTATGAACAGCGCCAGCAATCCAAAATTCAACTACTTTTTATGACGGACGATATGGTGTGGGTAAAGTATCCGGATGCCGAATCGCTGTTGCCGGGATCTTTCAAGCAAGAACATTTATTGGCTTAATACAAAGAAATAAACTTTTTCATAACTAAGAATTTAGAAATACAAACTAGAAATGGAGCATACGCACACCAAGCCATCTCACGCAGGAGTTGTCCTGTGTAAGGTTTACACCCGAATAAGTGGATTCAAGCTTTGGTGAAATTCTATTTTTGTTATCTAAATGAACTTGATATAACATGTTTGCGAAGTGATACAGGACATTGACATTGCCGATCTTAAAAAGATCACCGAACTGATCCAGGTGAAGTACGGATATGATTTCCGTAACTACGCCATGTCTTCCTTTAAGCGAAGGATGCTGCGGATTTTAGAGTTGAAAAGTCTCTCGGTAGAATCACTACTGAAAAAACTTCAGGAACAACCCACTTTCATTGATGAATTTTTGGATGAGCTGACGGTGAACGTTACCGAGATGTTTCGCGATCCGGGCTTCTGGCGTATCATTCGCGATGAAATCATTCCAGGTATCCTGTTAAACCACAAGCAGTTTAAAATATGGCATGCAGGCTGCTCCTCGGGCGAAGAGGTGCTCTCCATGACCATCGTGCTAAAAGAGATGGGCATTTTACAAGATGTGCAGTTGTACGCCACCGACTTGGACACGACCATTTTAGAAAAAGCCAAGCAGGCCTCCTACCCGATCAAAAACATGGAGTTGAATGAGAAAAACTACATCCGCTACGAGGGCAAAGGCAGTTTGAAAGATTATTACAAAGAAGAAAACGGAAAAGCCGTATTCGATAAATCGTTACTACAGAATGTCACCTTCCGCAAGCATGACTTGGTAAAAGGCGAAGTGTTCAACAAATTTGATTTGATCCTGTGCCGGAATGTGATGATTTATTTCAATCAGACGCTTCAAAATGAAGTGCTCAAAAAATTCCACGAAAGCATGTTCAAATACGGCTACCTCGCCATCGGCTCGAAAGAATCGCTGATCTGGTGCGAAGTTGCCAACAAGTTTTTGGTGGTTAACAATGAAGAAAAAGTTTATAAGAAGATAAAGGATTAGGAGATCGCGCTGCCATGGATAAGTATAATTTAAATAACAGCTATAAGGCAGTTGTGATAGGAGGATCGGCCGGGAGTTTTCAAGGAATCGTGAAAATACTCTCGCAGATACCTAAAAACTTTCACCTTCCTATCATTATGTGTTTACACCGGCTCAAGCACGTTCGCAATGGATTTGTGGAAGCCTTATCAATTAAAAGTGTGGTACAAGTAGTAGAGCCAAACGATAAAGAAACGATCAAAAAAGGAGGTGTGTATCTCGCGCCCTCCAACTACCACATGTCGGTGGAGTTGGGCAATCATTTTGCCATGTCTACCGAAGAAATGATCAACAACTCGCGGCCTGCTATTGATGTAACCTTGGGTACCGCAGCGTATGTGTATCGCGATAAGCTGATTGGTATTTTATTATCTGGTGCCAACCGCGATGGTGGCTTGGGTATGAAAAACATCAAAGACAAAGGCGGACTTACCATTGTGCAAGAACCAAGTGAATGCATGATTGATACGATGCCGAAGGCAGCTTTGTCATTAACGCAAATTGATTACACCTTAAAAATAGATGAGATCGTAGAATTTTTGATTGAGTTAGATAAACATTATAAGTAACAAAAATGCCCTGCGATCTGCTTCTTCAAAGAAGTACATCATAGGGATATGGAATAATAGAACGAACAAAGAAATGATAAACCTATGAAGGAGTTTTTACTTAAATGGCTGGAGTTGCTGAAGAATCCGCAGAAAAGAAGTTTGATTCTGACTGCGTTGTTTTACACAGCCATTCTTATTTCGGCATATGTGTTATTCCGTTTGCAGTATAATCTGAAATACGAAGGCGGCATGACTCCATCCCCCGACAGCTATTGGGTTTTCGCGAAAGCGTTCATCATCATCTTCATTGCATTCGGCCTTGGCATCACCACCATCAATTACTCGCAAAAAATCCGGAAGGAAGTGATCGTATTTAAAGAAGTAAGCTCACAACAAACCAACACCGCCAGCGATGTTGAAACAGCCAACTTCACCCTCGATAAAAAAACATTTGCCAATGATTTGAAAAACGCAAAGAAAAATGAAATCAAACAAGTTGGCTTAAACTCAATCTGCGATTTACTAAAAGCAGGCCAGGGTGCTTGGTACGATGTCAAGAAATCAGGCGAAACTAAAACACTGACCATGACCGCCACCTTTGCATTGCCGGTCGAAAATATGGATGCCTCTTTTCAATGGGGCGAAGGATTAGTGGGGCAGGCGGCCGCATCGGGCAAAAGCATTTACCTGGATGAATTACCGGAAGGTTACAACAACGCTATCCTGAGCGGATTAGGAAGTGCACAGCCTAAATTTCTATTGGTGGCGTCAGTGCATAAAGGCGATCAGGTAGTAGGCGTATTAGAGATTGCCACATTTTCGGCTTTACCTGAAAATGTAAGAACACAAGCCATTGAGTTGGCAACCATGTTAGTAGAAGGTTAGAAAGAATAAACTGCGTTTGAGCATGTTCAAGAATATAAAAATCAGCACCAAAATCACCGGGTTAATCGTAATCATTTGTTTGATTACCCTTCTCGCCATCTCGTTGTTTACCTATCAGATCAACGAAAATTCTTCTCTCGATAAAAAGGGAGCTGAACTGACCGCGCTGGTTGATTACCGCGCTGCCCAATTCAATTATTACTTCGATCACATTGCTGCCTCGGTGGCCTTCTTTCAGCACTCGTCAGTTATTAAAAACGGATTGAGTGCTGCACCCGATTCGCTCGTAAGCATCCTGGCACAAGTGAAAGATGATTATGGATTTCAACGTGTACTCATCACCGATCCCAATGGTGGCGTAAAGGTAGATTCAGAAAATAAAGATGCGCATTTCGCTGCACCGGAGAGAACATTCTTCTCTAGTGCTGCTCAAAAATTTCATTTAAGCTCTGTAAAGAAAGTTGAGAATCGTTACATCGCTTATGCCGGTGCTCCGCTGGAGGGAAACATAATCATTTTTGAATTAGACTTTACCGAAACCTATAAATCACTAGAAGATGTGCAAGGTCTTGGCACTACCGGTGAGGCATATATTGGTATGAAGGATTCTTCTACAGGCAAAATTATTATTGGAAGTCCGCTGCGAAATGCGCCTGGTGAAGTGATCAAGTTTTTTGATGCCGACCAGAAAGAAGCCAACGAAATTGTTGCCGCCCTCGATGGTAAGAATGGCATTAAGCGTGGCCGCGATTACCGGGGAAAAGATGTGTTAGTGGCTTATCGTAAAGTAGAACATGCGCCTTGGGCGATGTTGTTAAAAATGGACATTGATGAAATCACTTCACAAAGTTCTTCCCTGACCAAAATCTATGTCATCGGTGGCATTATCATTCTGCTGTTAGCCTCCGCCTTCTCGGTTGTTTTTGCACGCTCACTCACACAGCCGCTCAACTCCATGCAAGAAACTTTAGACATGGTGAGCAAAGGGATTCTTCCGGATAAAATCACAGCCAGCAGTGGCGATGAATTTGGCTTGATGGCGAACAAGGTAGATGGA
>JABFSO010000104.1 GCA_013140555.1 Cyclobacteriaceae bacterium
TTATCCAACTGCCATCGGGTGGGCTACTTCGCAAGACGAAGCCACACCAACACAGAGCAATACGGAGCGTGGCAAACGATTCAACGAAGTCATGCAGTGGCGAACGGATTGCACGTGGTGAGTGTGAATCGAGTTGGCTTTGAACAAAACGGTGCCATGAAATTCTGGGGCGGTTCATTTATTGCCAACCCGCTCGGCAGCATTCTTTACAAGGCATCACACGAGAATGAAGAAGTCAATGTAACAGAAATTGATCTCAACAAAACAGATAGCGTGCGCGTGCACTGGCCCTTCATGCGCGACAGACGTATTGATTCTTACCAACCGATCACCAAACGATTTATTGATGAGTAGTTTGAAAGTCCTTAGTCCGACTTATCCGAAAGACGATCAAACATTGAAGTAGTAAGTTGTATCTATCTGGCTAAAAGAAGAAAAATTATTTCAGAAGACGATTTCAATAAAATATACTCCAGCTGCGAAGAAATTCTTGTTATGATTAATGGACTTCGCAAAGCACTAAAAACTTAACTATGTCGCAACAAAACTTACCAACTTCCGGTCTTTCGGTCTTCCCTAAGCAACTTGGCTTTCACTTCCCTGCAGAGTTTGCACCGCACACAGCAACGTGGTTGAGCTGGCCACACAAAGAAGCTTCATGGCCGGGAAAAATCAATACGATCTTTCCTAAATATGCCGAGTTCATCAAACGTGTAGCAGAAGGAGAGTTAGTTAATATCAATGTGGCGAATGATGCCATGAAACAATTTGCCATTGGTCATTTAGAAAAAGTAGGAGCCGATCTAAGAAAAATAAATTTCTTTTTGCATCCTACGAACGATGCGTGGTGCCGTGATCATGGCCCTGCATTTTTAATTCACCCAATGGAAAAGAAAAAGATGATTGTAGATTGGGGCTACAATGCGTGGGGAGGCAAGTATCCGCCCTTCGATTTAGATGATGTGATCCCAACATTGATTGCAAAACACTACAACATTCCGGTGGTGCATCCGGGCATTGTCATGGAAGGTGGATCGGTAGAGTTTAATGGCAAGGGCACATTGCTGACTACGCGCGCTTGTTTGCTCAACCCGAATCGCAACCCACACTTAAATCAATCACAAATTGAAGAATACCTCAGCAACTACTATGGAGTAAATCACATTCTTTGGTTGGGCGATGGAATTATCGGAGACGATACCGATGGACATATTGACGACCTCACACGCTTCGTGAATAGCGATACCGTTGTGACCATTGTGGAGGAAAATAAAAGCGATGAGAACTACGAAATTTTACAAGACAATTTAAAAGAGCTAAGCACACTTCGATTGGAGAATGGAAGACAACTTAACATCGTGGAGTTGCCTATGCCATCGCCTGTGGTGTACGAAGATCAGCGCTTGCCGGCCTCGTATGCTAATTTTTATATTGCCAATAAGTATGTGGTGGTTCCTACCTTCCGCGACAAAAATGATGATAAGGCACTACAAATCCTTCAATCTTGTTTTCCCGATCGTCAGGTAATAGGACTCGACTCGACTGATATTATTTGGGGCTTGGGATCGTTTCACTGTTTGAGTCAACAGGAACCAGCTGTTTAATTAGCCAAAGAGATTCGTTTTTTCTTCTAAAGTCCAAACTCTTTTAGAAATAGAAAGTATTTCTTTAAGCAGGACGTCATTATTGATTTCGTGCTTCAAAGACTCACTCCTCAGGTCCTTTGTTTGTTGCTGTAGTTCTTTTGTCTGTTGTTGTAACTCCCTAGTCTCTCGTTGCAGCTCTTTTGTTTGAATTTGAAGATCATCAATTTGCTCCGATTTCTTGTCGATTCTTGCCAAAACTTCTTTAAATAAATGATCGTGACTATCCAATCGATCCAGTACACGATCAGTCTTCAGTAAATATTCAGCAAGAAGCTCAATTATTTTTTCTTCGTTCTTCATACAAACAAGAGGGTTATCAGTGAGATGAAATTAATAATAAGCAATCTAATTTCAAAATCAGCTTTCAAAACAAAGTAAATCCATGGGAGTTAGGCAATGAGTGAGCGCAATATCGTTGTTGTTTATGTCCTTCAGTGCTTCGCAAGGTTCCTCGTAAGAAATACCTATTCGTTGGCAATCGGGTCGGCAGGAAGCTAAGAACCGATCGTAAAAACCTTTGCCATAACCAACACGATGACCTTGCGCATCAAAAGCCAAAAGCGGAACAATCACCATATCAATCTTCTCGGCTGGAGTGGGAACACCCTGCTGTGGCTCGAAAATACCCCACTTATTTTTTTTAAGTTGATGAAGTCCTTCGAAGTAAATGTTTTCCATGTGATCGCCTATTATCTTAGGAATCGATAAACGTACGTGCGGAAACTCTCTGCGAATGCGATCGATGATGGGCCAAGTGTCGGGCTCACGCTTGGATTCAATCGGTAAAAAAATATGAAGACACCGAACAAACGAAAGATCGATGTGTGTAAAGAATTGTTGATAAAGTTGAAAATTGAGTTGCTGATACGCAGCGTCTGTCAGAGCCAGCCTTTTTTCAAGGTATATTTTTCTGGCTTCCGCTTTAGTCATAGATCAGCACGTTGAAGGAAAAGTCGAAGGGAGCAAGTTGCCCGGCAACTTTCGAAATAAAAGCAGGATCACTTTGATAAAAATTCAGGAAGTTGTCTGTACGCTCTTGCAAACTACCATTAGGAAACAGCGCATCTTTTACAGCTTCAATTTGCAGAAGTTTTTCAGTGTGTAAACGCTTTTCAGCTCGCAACATCTTTTTCTCAATCTTCTCCAGCCCACTTAAGGTGCGTTGTGTTTCCGCACCAACAAATTTTGTGAGCGTTGAATCAATTCTTGATGCACGCTCTTTTACTTGCTGTAATATTTGTTGAATCGATTCTAATTCCCTGCCCAGTGAAAGTTCATTCGCACTATTCTTTGCAATCCAGTGATTGAAGAGATAATTTTTCTCTTCAAAAAAATCTTTGATCTCTAACTTCGTCTTTTCAAATTTTTTGAAAGTGGGCTGATCGATCACCATCGCGAACGAACGTGGAAGTAAAATAGGGAAGGGTGTATGAAAATTTTCAAATACACTTTTCAGTTGAAGCCAGTAAACTAACTCAGCCGGACCACCACAATAAGCGAGATTAGGTAAGATCAACTCCTGATATAAAGGTCGGAGCACCACATTGGGGCTGAATTTTTCCGGTTCTGCTTCCGCCATCTGAATCATTTCTGATTCTGAAAACTTCAAATCCGTATCCACCACCCGATAGCCTTGTGCCGTTTTTTCGATTCGGCTGCGCAAGCCATCCACTAAATAAAAGAAATTAATCTCACGCGCATTTACTTGTGTATGGTACCCAAGCGCGTGTAATTTCTCTGTAGCTAGGTCAACTGATTTCTTAGCGCTGTGCTGGAGTAGATCGTCTTTTATCACCGGCACCAATGCTTTTTTTAAATTGCGATTATCCGCATCTACTACCACAAGTCCTTCATGACCAAACAAAGCGTTTACATAATGGAGAACTGCCTCCGACAGGTTTTTACTTTTCGAATACGCCTCTTGAAAAATGGAAATATCACCCGGCACTTCGGGTAACAATGCCTTTAACTCTTTCGTGTGAAAGCGACCTACCGCTCCTTGTTGTTCGGTTTGCCACACATACTTCTTTCCATAAAGCCGGAAGTATTTGATCTCTTCATAATCATGATCTTCGGATGCCATCCAATACACTGGCACAAAGTGATACTGCGGATATGCTGCTTTTAGTTCTTTGCATGCATTGATCACCGTGATGATCTTGTAGATAAAATAAAGCGGCCCGGTAAAGATGTTGAGTTGGTGCCCGGTGGTTACAGTAAATGTTTTTGCATCGCGCAGCGAATCAATGTTTCCTTTTACTTTTTCGGTGACAACCAGATTGCCGTATTGATTTTTTAACTCGTTGACTAAAACTTCGCGCTGAGCTGAAGGGAAAGAAGATTTTTCAGAAATCTGTTCCTTAAAATTAGGAACGGAAGGAAAGCGATGATAAAAATTTTGTAATGATTCCTTTTGTCGGATGTAATCAAGAAAGAATGAACTAAAGGCGTGGGTCTCAGAAAAGTCAATCTTTCTTGTCTTCATACAGGTATCAGCAACAAATCAGATAATTATAAAACATAATCGCAACTAACGTTTTGATTGGCTGCCGGGTTCGTGGATGAGTGGCAATCATTTGTTAATAAATTCTAAACAACCTCGGCCATCAAATCAAACTCGGTGGCGCTTGTCACTTTTGCTTCCACAAAATCACCGATGCGCAAGTAGTTGCTGGTGCCTTCGAAGATGACTTCATTATCTACCTCCGGAGAGTCATGTTCAGTGCGCCCAATAAAACTGCCGCCTTCTTTGCGATCCACCAACACTTTAAATGTTTTACCCACTTTAGTTTGGTTAAGCTCCAGCGAAATACCTTGTTGCAATTCCATCAGCGCATCCACACGTTCCTGTTTCACTTCAGCGGGGACATCGTCTTCGAAGGAATGCGAATGCGTATTCTCTTCATGTGAATAAGGGAAAACGCCTAATCGATCGAAGCGAGAGTTTTCTACAAAGCGCATCATCTCATCAAATTGTGCTTCGGTTTCACCAGGATGTCCGGCAATCAATGTAGTACGAATGGCAATGCCCGGCACTTTTTCGCGAATGGTTTGCAACAACTCTTCTGTCTTTTCGCGCGTGATTCCTCTGCGCATAATTTTCAGCATTTCAGAAGATCCATGTTGCAATGGAATATCGAGATAGTTGCAGATGTTCGGGCGCTCGGCCATGGTGTCGAGAACATCCAATGGAAAGCCGGCCGGAAACGCGTAGTGCAGACGAATCCAATCAATGCCATCTACATCTGAAAGTCGCTTGAGTAAGTCTGCCAGATTTCTTTTTTTATAAATATCCAATCCGTAGTAGGTCGAATCCTGTGCGATGAGCAACAATTCTTTCGTGCCATTCTTGGCTAAATTTTTTGCCTCCAACACCAACTCTTCGATGGGTCGCGAAATGTGTTTGCCACGCATCAATGGAATGGCACAGAACGAACAAGGTCGATCGCAGCCTTCGGAAATCTTTAAGTACGCAAAATGACTCGGGTTTGTAAGAATCCGTTCGCCCACCAATTCATGTTTGTAATTGGCATTGAGTTGTTTGAGTAATCGCGAAAGATCACGTGTGCCAAACCATGCATCCACTTCCGGAATTTCTTTTTCCAAATCTTGGCTATAACGCTGCGATAGGCAACCGGTAACGTACACTTTTTCTACTAGCCCTTCTTCCTTGGCATCCACATAACGAAGAATGGTATCGATCGATTCTTGTTTGGCATTGTCAATAAACCCACACGTGTTGATCACCACAATATTTGAATCGTCCTTTTTAGATTCGTGGGTAGCATCAATACCATTGCCCTTCAGTTGCGTGAGCAATACCTCTGAGTCCACTAGGTTTTTAGAGCACCCGAGTGTGACAATATTGACTTTGGTCTTTTTGGCTCCTTTGGTTTTCAATTTCTATGAATAAGAGGGCAAATTTACAAAAAATACGGCCTGAGGAACGGCACTTGGCACAATCGTTGAAGTATATTTGCCATGCTAACTATGACCCGATTTCTTCTTTTTTTGATGATGATACTGGTGGGAGCCTCGTGTTTCAATGAACCGGATTGTATTGTGACAGCAACGAGTTCCATTAAAATTGATTTCAAACAGACAAAAACCGATAAAACGACCCTCCTAAAATCGGTAGTTGATTCTGCATTGATTTTGAACTATGTGAAGGTAACTGGCATAGACACATCGTACTTAAAAAACAAAACGACTGCTACCGTCACGCTTCCCATCAATCCTAAGACTAATACAATTACCTACTACCTTTTTCGTCAGTCAAAATCCGGAGCTACTTCCCGCCTTGATTCGATTCAATTTTCCTTTGCAGAAGAGAGCCGCGTGATTGCGCCCAAATGTGGAGCGTATACTTTTTTTCTTGATCTGAAGGTAGTGCAAACAAGTTTTAGCCAGACGCAGTATAAAATTACCAGCACCCGATTACTTAAAAACACAACCAATGTGCAGGTATATTTTTAGCCTTCTCATTCTATCGCTGGCTTGGCAATTGCAGGCACAAGAATCCCCCAAGCCCAAAAAACCGCGCATCGATACGGTCTCGAATAAGTATCTGCCAACCGGATTACGATTAGGGATTGATGCACTTACTTTAATTCGCAGCAAAGACAATTCCTTCAAAGGATGGGAAGTGAATTTTGATACAGATTTGTACCGCTATTATGTAACAGTAGATTATGGTTACTGGGCTACCAATCAGTTGCTGGGGAATGGTCGTTACACCAATGCCGGAAACTATATCCGGTTTGGAGCTGACATTAATTTCTTACTAAAAGACCCTGAGAAAAATATGTTCTTTCTGGGTTTACGTTATGGCATTTCTTCTTTTAGTGAGAGCGTTGAATATAATAACAAGGCTTATTATCCCGGGTTTGGCACCCAATCATATTATCAATCCAATGGAAGTTTGAGTGGTCATTGGATAGAAATCACAACAGGCTTGCGGGTAAAAATTGTAAGTGGATTTTGGATGGGAGCCACCGCCCGATTAAAATTTGCTCCTTCGGTAAGTGGTTACGGCAATTTATTTCCTTACGATATGCCCGGGTATGGAATTGTAGAGGAAGCCCCTTATTGGGGATTTAATTATCAACTTTTTTGGAGATTGCCTTTTAAGAAGAAATAAATTAGTCTAGCCTCAGCTCCAAGCCAGAATCCTTGATGAATTAGGCTATCCTATCAAAATGATAGGATTTTTTTATGTTGATGATGGGATAATGATAACGAAAACGGCTTTATTTCTTAAACAGCGAATCCACAAACTCTTGTTTGTTGAATGTATGAAGGTCTTCCACCTTTTCGCCAACACCTATATATTTTACCGGAATTTTGAACTCATCGGAAATGCCAATAACTACGCCACCTTTTGCAGTGCCGTCCAGTTTTGTAATGGCTAAGCAAGTTACATCAGTCGCTTTCGTAAACTCCCGTGCCTGAATGGCTGCATTTTGGCCGGTGCTGCCATCCAACACCAGCATCACATCATGAGGAGCATCCGGCAATACTTTTTGAATCACTCGCTTAATTTTGGAAAGCTCCTGCATGAGGTTGGCTTTGGTGTGCAATCGACCTGCTGTATCTATAATGATCACATCGGCACCAAGCTCAACTCCCTTTTCCACAGCTTCAAATGCAACAGCCGATGGATCGGTATTCATTCCTTTCGCTATCACCGGCACGCCCACGCGTTCCCCCCACAGTTTGAGTTGATCGACAGCTGCCGCCCGAAATGTATCGGCTGCACCTAGCACAACTGATTTGCCTTTCTTTTTAAACTGAGCAGATAGCTTGCCAATGGTGGTGGTTTTGCCCACACCATTCACACCCACTACCAACAATACATATGGCTTTACACCTACAGGCGTTTCGAAGTCCGCCAGGTCGGAAGAATTGTTTTCAGAAAGGAGCGCAGCAATTTCCTCTTTCAAAATGCCATCTAGTTCAGAAGTACCCAAGTACTTATCGCGGGAAACGCGGGCTTGAATTCGTTGAATGATTTTTAAGGTAGTATCTACGCCCACATCCGAAGAAATGAGGATCTCTTCCAGATTATCAAGCACCTCTTCATCTACGGTAGATTTTCCGGCAATGGCTTTGCCCAACTTTCCAAAGAAGCTTTCCTTCGATTTTTGCAGGCCCTGATCGAGTGATTCCTTTTTTTCCTTTGAAAACAGATTACCGAAAAAAGACATGAGGATGTGGTTGAGGTAAACAAAAAAGTCCCTCGAGGGGACTTTACATTATCTTATCGTGATAAATTATTTCTTGGCAAGGGTATCCTTTACCAAATCAGTCACTACAATTTCTTCTTTGAAAATGTAGGCACCTGTTTTATCAGACTTTACGGCACGAATCACTTTGGCGTAGTTCTTACCGTCTGTTTTCTTGAGGGATGCAACAACCTTCTTTGCCATAATTATTTAATTTCTTTGTGAAGAGTATATTTTTTCATGATCGGATTGTACTTCTTCAGCTCTAAGCGCTCAGTTGTATTCTTCCGGTTTTTGGTGGTGATGTGACGGCTCATGCCT
Organism: Cyclobacteriaceae bacterium; assembly: GCA_013140555.1. GTDB lineage: Bacteria > Bacteroidota > Bacteroidia > Cytophagales > Cyclobacteriaceae > ELB16-189. The sequence goes on from JABFSO010000104.1 coordinate 8,192, forward strand.
GCAAGGCCGCTTTGTTTGTGCTCAGTGCACTCTAAAATCACCTGAATTCTATTTTTGTTCCGTGCCATAGTCTTGTTAGGTTAAAAATAATTAGGCAGTGAAAGTTCCTTTTTCCTTTGCTTCCTTGATAACAGCCGAAATTCCTTTCAAATTGATCGTTTTGATCGCTTTGGTAGAAACTTTCAATGTAATCCACTTATCCTCTTCAGGAATGAAGAATCTCTTCGTTTGAAGATTTGGATAGAATCTGCGCTTCGTTTTATTGTTAGCGTGAGAAACGTTATTGCCTGTATGAGGCCTTTTTCCTGTAATTTGACAAACCCGTGCCATAAAAAAGTTGTTTTAAGCCCTTTTTCAAAAAGGGACTGCAAATATCGGCAAAAGCACAGCAATTAAACAAGTGCACCAATAAATTATATCTAAGTTGTTAATCTGCTCTGTTTTAAGGTCTTTTCGGAATCAATAGCTCTTTCCATTTATGAAGCATCGTTTTATTTTCTCCATAATCTCGCTTTTGGCCTCTATTTCGGGCTTTGCGCAAGAAAAAAGTATCGATAGCCTGCGATCTATTCTGGGCAACCAAACTGGAAAAGAGAGGGCAAAAACCTTGATAGAATTATGTTGGGAATATCGGTTTACGAATGCCGATACCGCCAGATTATTTGGAAACGAGGCGTTGGAATTAGCGAAATCCATGAAAATAGAAGAATTGGAGGTAGAAGCAATCAATAATATAGGTGTTACCCACGAGGCTCAAGGTAATTATGCACAGGCATTGGAATTGGAGCTAAAAGCGCTCGAACTGCGCAGAAAAATTGGAGACGATTCTAAAACAGCGAAAACCCTAAACGACATTGGCATTGTGTATGATGAGCAGGGCAACTACCAAAAGGCCCTGGAATACTATTTTGAAGCACGCAAGATCTTTGAGCGATTGCAGGATTTCCCCAAAATCGCGATGGTTATTAACAATATTGGAATTGTACTAAAAGCCCAGAAGGAGTTTAAAAAGGTTGTGGGCTACTATCAGCAAGCGTTGGCTATCTACCAGAAGTTGGGCAACAAGTTTGGCGTGGCCGCCTGCCATGCCAATCTTGGTTCGGTTTATTTTAATTTGAATCGATATGATAGTGCCTTGGTGTATTCGCAACTGGCCGCCACTGAACTGGAGGCCATTAACAATAAGCAGTTTTTAGCAGCAGCTATCTGCAATGTGGGCATGGCACTACACAAACTGAAGAGATTGGATGAAGCCACCAAGAGTTTGTTGCAGGCAGAGCAACTCTATATTGAATATGATAACAAGCGCGAGCTGGCTTTTGCATTGATCTATCTGGCTGGAATTGATCGGGAATCAAATCGCATATCGCAAGGAATAGCCAGAGCCAAAGAAGGATTGAGCATAGCCGAAAAAATTAATGCGAAAGAACAAGTAATGCAAGCACAAATGGAGTTGGCCGAACTTTATGCGAGTTCTCAAAACTTTCAGCAATCACTCGATCACTATCGTAAGTACAATAGTGTGAAGGATTCTTTGTACGAAACAGAAAAGTCGCGGCAGATGGCTGAATTGCAAACGCGCTTTGAAACGGAAAAGAAAGAAAACCAGATTGTCGTGTTGCGTCAGGAGAATGAACTGAAAGATTCGAAGATTCGACAGAACCGATTGTTGATTTTATCCTTGATTGGAATTTTAATGGGCGGCCTTGCGCTAGGCTTATTATATCGCACACGTGCGCGACTGAAACAACAAGCCGAACTGGCAGCTACACGTGCGGCACTGCGTGAAAGTCAATTGCAGGCCGTGATTGCCTCACAAGAAGAGGAACGCAAACGTTTTGCAGCCGACTTGCATGATGGCTTAGGGCAAATGATTTCGGCTGTGCGATTGGGGCTTTCAAAAGATGCGTTGGACAAGGGCATTGTGCAGCATTCACTTTCACTATTAAATGAAATGAATCAGGAGATACGAAACATTGCTTTCAACCTGATGCCGCAAGTGTTGGTTAATGGAGGATTGGAGGAGGCGTTGAAAGAATTTGCTTCCCGCTTGATGCGCTCCGGTGGCATAGCCATTCAAGTACAAACTTTTGACTTGGCAAAAAATATGCCTTCCGAGCAACGGGTGGCACTTTACCGAATCAGTCAGGAGTGGGTAAACAATGTAATCAAGTACAGTGGTGCTACCTCCATTTCAATTCAGGTAGTGCAACATCCCAAGGAATTGGTGTTAACCATAGAAGATAACGGTCGTGGATTCAACTCAGAACGATTATTGCAAAGCGAAGGCAATGGTTGGAAGAATATTAACTCTCGGTTGCACCTGATTAAAGGCGAGTTGGAGATAGATTCGCAAGAAGGAAGAACGGGAACTACACTTATTATTACAGTTGCTAACGGCCAATAATCCGTACTGCCACGGATAGCAAAACCCGTAATGATGGGTATTTCGACCAACTAGTTTCCATTCCATCTTTGCTGAGGTAAAATCCCTAAAGTGGAATACGTTTTTAACAATCGACCCTCACAGAATCCGCTCACCATTCTGCTATCGGAATTTAATATGAGCGTGCAACACAAGGGAGACGAGCAACTGGTTGCCTATGCCTCTATCACTGCATTGCGATTAACCAAATCCAACACGGCATACCAAGCCATTATTTCCATTGATGGAAGCAACGATATTGAAGTCAGTAATTTACTTTATCACACCGATGGAAAAATAGAAGATCGGTCGCGTCAATACGAAACATTTATTCGCGTGTTGCATTTTCATTTGAAGGAGAAGAGCGCCACCCGATTTGTAGCAGGATGTAGCTGGGTCAAAGCGATAGGTGCCATACTAGCAGCCATCCTTTTTTCAATTGGGATTTCCTATGGATTGGATTGGATGAAACTCTCCTTCGTAGATCCGTTTACCATGTCTCTTTTGTTTTCAGCGCTTACGCTTGGCTTTTTGATAGCCACCTTTTGGCCTTCGTTACCCAAGCGCTATAATCCGACAGAGATTCCTTCCCAATTTATACCGTGATTGTTTTTATGACTCATTCCGTTTAATTTTAAAAATATGGATGATGCTATAAAAATTGTTTTAGTAGATGATCATCGCATTGTGTTGGATGGACTGAAGCGCCTGCTCGACAACGATGAGGACTTTTACGTAGTGGCGGCTGTTAGTTCAGCCGAAGAAGCGTTGAAAGTGCTCGCGAAACAACCGATTGATTTGTTACTCACTGATTACACCATGCAGGGCATGACCGGGTTGGAACTAGCCAATCATGTAAAAGAACACTATCCCCACATTAAGCGCGTATTGCTCAGCATGCACGATGAAGCGCATCTGATCAAACAAATTATGAAAGCAGGCGTAGATGGCTACCTGTTGAAAAGTATTCAAGAGTCGGAGTTGAAGCAGGCACTCAAGCAAATAATGAATGGGCTCCCTTTTGTAAGCCCGGAGATTACCAAGTTGATGATGGCCGACCTGAGCAGCGGTAAGAAAGAAGAATTACTGACCGATCGGGAACAAGAAATCCTGCGTCTGATTGTGAAAGAATTCCCCAACAAACAAATAGCGGATAAACTATTCATCAGCGAACGCACCGTAGAAACTCATCGCAAAAACATCTTTCGAAAAACAAACACTGGCTCCATTGTGGGTTTGGTGAAGTTTGCCTTTGAACACAATTTAGTGTAGTCCGTACCAGCACGGATATAAAAATACCTTTACGAAGGGATTCTCTCCCGTTGCTTCTGTCTGCACCTTGCAGGAGTTAAAATCAACCTCACATGAAGCAATTTCTGGTAGTTATTTTTCTTGTCAGCGCGCAATTTTCATTTGCTCAAAGCGATGGGATTCCCGCTGCTAAAATGCAGTTCATTACACACCTCTATTCTTCGCAAGAGAATTACAAAGTGCTGCACAACGCGAAATCGGGAGAGAATGAAAAATTCATTTTCTATGATACGGGCGAGGCCCTGGGCAACCGCTACATTTCAATTCTACAATCCAAAGCAGATACATCGCAGTGGTTGTATTATGTGGAATACCCGATGGTAACTACCGAAGACCTGACGGATTTGGCGCAAGTTGAGCCGCATGTTTTTGACGTGCTCAATCTTTATATCAAAACCGGTCGATTGAAAGGTGAAGAAAACACCGAGGGAGATATCGTTCGCACGAACTTATACATCGCAAAAACTAATGAATGGTTTGGTGAACTGGTGACAGACAATGCCAAGCAAAAATTCTATATCCTGCTCACCAACGCACGTTGGTAAAAATTTAAACTAAACCCGTTTTATGAAAAGAATAGTAAGCGTGAGCTTTTTGCTCCTGATGTTTTACATCGGCAATGCCCAACAACTGGAATTGGAGAAAACCTACAAGATTTCGCGCGCAAGTAAACGCGGTGAACTTTATGGGCTAGATTATGATAAAGACGCTAAAACCTACACCCTCACATATCTGACAGGTCAGAAAAAACAAGGAGACAAAATTGTATTCAAATACGAGCAATATGTTTTTGACAACGATTTCAATTTTGTTAGTGATACAGAACTGGAAGAGGAGGCCGAAATCATGAAGAAGAAATTCAAGTGGTTTAAATTTAAGGGCGATGTGTACACTAAAACGGGCAATACAGTTGGCCAGCAGTTTATGGGTGGCATGGTTTTAAAACGTAAGCAAGTAACTTATACTTACCGATGGTTGCTGGGTGGCTATACTCGTAAAACCGAGTTGTTAGAAAAAGTAAAACCTAGAACAGAAGATGGAAAGAGCTATGCCGTAGTAGAATATGCTGAAGATGATATCAATGGCGATTTGTACATCTTAACCACTATCAACCCAAAGATGGGCGCTCGTGGCAATGATGGCGTAGGCGATTTCACATTATTGAAATATAATAAAGAGTTAGAGCAAGTCGCAAAGCTCGATTTCAATTTTCCCTATAAGCAATCATTGGCATTCATGGAAATCATCGACAAACCAAATCCAGAAGATTATGAAGAGTTTGGCATAGATGGCTTTAATTTTGTATTTGCACCATCGGATGTTTATGGTAAGAAAGTAACAGATCCGAACAATAATAATTACACCTATGTAAAAGTTGACGCAAACTGTGTGGCCAATGAACAATTTAATTTCGAGAGCCCCGCGAGCTATTGGCGCATCGATCAGATGATTGTAGGTGATAACGGAGAAAAATATTTTTATGGACCAGCCCAAGCGGGTAAAGACAAATACTTTAACAAAGCTGTAGCGGATGCAGCACCAAAGACAGGCGGTGGTGGTTTAATGGGCAAATTCGGATCAGGAGAAACGAAATTCAAGGCGGTGCAATTGATGAAAGTGGCCAATGGTAAGATGGAGTACCTTACCGAAACAACGCTCGAAGAATTTAAAGCAAAGCAATCATTTCCCCCAAGTCAACGCAAAACGCCTGATTATGAAGGAAGAGAGTTTGGCGTTCGTAGTTATAATTTTGCGTCCAATGGAGATTTAATCATTCTTGGCCAAAACTATGATCGTAATAAGGAGAAAGGCA
>JABFSO010000408.1 GCA_013140555.1 Cyclobacteriaceae bacterium
GATAGTAATAGCGCAGGGTAGTGGACTTCGGATCGGGATTGGAGCTGATACCCGCTACGTATGCAGCTTCACCGAAATCGATACTATGTTCGGATTGATCGACCCATTTAATCAAACGGATGTTCACAAGGCCAGCCACTGTTTCTTGGATCACTAAATAATCATTGAAGAGTTCGAAGCCTTCCAAAAATTTATCTTCACGATTTGGAATCAGATCTTTCCAGTTTTCTTTGCCGAGTTTGTTTTCTTCCATCGTCACCAAGCGGTAGTTGGTAGCATCGGCATTCGTGCGAATGTAAAATTTGCCATTCATGTGGTCAGCCGAGTATTGTACATTCTCCTTCAAAGGCTCGATGACCTGCAACGTTGATTTGGGGTTGTCGATTTCCATCACGCGAACTATGGAAGCATCGGTTCTACCCGATTGCACGATCAAGTATTTCTTAGATCTTGTTTTACCAATATAAGCAGATAGGGTTTGATCTTTCTCTTCGAACACCACTACGTCTTTGGAAGCATCGGTGCCCAGCTCATGTTTGTAAATCTTATCTGAGCGAAGCGTGTTCGGATCTTGTTTGGAATAGAAAATTGTTTTGTTGTTGTTGGCCCACTCAAAGTTTCCGGTAGTGCCGGGAATTTTATCTGCCAGCAATTTGCCGGTAAGCATGTCTTTGAATGAAAGCGTATAAAATCTTCTTCCTACGGTATCCATGGCCAGCACGGCAATGTTGTGGTTTGGGCTGGTGGTGGCAAACATACTAAAGTAGCCATGCCCTTTACCCAACACATTTCCGTCAGCAATGATTTCTTCGGCACTTTCCAGAGATCCTTTCTTACGGCAGTAGATAGGATATTCTCCACCTTCCACAACGCGAGAATAGTAATAGTAATCATCAATTTTAGAAGGAACCGATTCATCTTTCTCTTTGATACGGCCTTTCATTTCATTGAAAAGTTTTTCTTGCAAGCCTTTGGTGTGCGCGAGCATCGTATCCAAATATGTGTTTTCCGCTTTCAGGTAGTTAACAACGACAGAGTCTTCGCGATTCCGGAGCCAAAAATAATCATCGACCCTCTTATCACCATGCTTCGAGGTGATTTCGTGCGGCTTCACTTCAGCAATTGGTGCCTTTACCTGCGGATATTTTTGTTCCGTTCCTTTCTCACATTGAACCAGCGCCAATCCCATTAGTACAATTGCAGTTAGTTTAATTGTTTTCATAAATTTTGTTTGATCTTTTTTGTTTGATCTTTTTCTTTCCACTCTCAATTCTCAAATCTCACGTCTCCAGTCTTAATACGTAGGCATGTTAGTATCAATTTCTTTTGCCCAAGCAAGGATGCCACCTTTCAGATTGTAAAGGTTTGTAAAGCCATGATTGGTTTCCAGCCACTTCACCATGTTACCGCTGCGCGCACCACTGCGACAGTGAATAATCACTTGCTTGTCGCGAGAGATTTTATCTACGTTGTGCGGAATATCACCTTGAGGAATCAGTTCGCCACCGATCTCGCAAATATCTACTTCATGCGGTTCGCGCACATCGATCAATTGAAAGTTGGCGCCTGTGTCCTTTAGTTCTTTTAGCTCTTGTACCGTTACTTCTTTCATATAGTTTGCTTGGTTTGATTGAACATTGCAAAAATCATCATAATCTATCAATTCGCTAATCTTTTTGCGCTCGTTTTTAGAAGCGATGCTAATAATAGTTGTTTCATTCGATAGCGAGTCAAACAACAGCAATTTTCCCGATAGGGGCGGAGCGAACCCCGAAAGTATCTTGATGGCTTCATTGGCTTGCATGCACCCGATGATCCCAGCCAGAACACCCAACACACCTCCTTCTTCACACGAGGGCACGACACCGGGAGCAGGAGGTTGTGGATACAAATCGCGGTAGGTAACACCACCCTGATAGTTGAAGACGGCCACTTGCCCTTCATAACGAAAAATAGAACCGTAGATAAGTGGTTTGTTCAGCAACACGCTGGCATCATTTAGCAGATAGCGAGTGGGGAAATTATCGGTGCAATCGATGATCAGGTCATAAGGCGCTAACAATTCCAATGCATTTTGTGAGTTGATTTTACGAATGATGGTGCTAAAAAAAGTGTTTGCATTCAGACGCTGAAGTTTAGAAAGAGCCACCTCGGATTTATACAAACCAATTTCGTCCGAATTGAATAAAACTTGTCGTTGCAAATTCGAAAGACTTACGCGATCATGATCGGCAATTGCAATGGTGCCTACACCAGCAGCCGCAAGGTATTGCAACAAGGGGCAACCAAGTCCACCCGCACCAATCACTATCACACTGCTATTCTTTAGGTTAGCTTGGGCCTCTTCACCAAATCCCGGCAAGGAAAAATGCCTGCTGTAGCGTTCGGTTTCTTCTTGGGTGAAGTGACTGTAAGAGCTCATTTTTACGAAGTTTAAATTTACACATCTGGCTGTAAATTTTTTGACGGCAAATCAATTATTATTGAATTTAAAGATAGAAATTCAGCGTTTTTTGATGACGTTGCGGATTAATTTATATACTAACCAGAGAGCTCGGTGAAAAGGGACGAAGAAAGGAAGTTATTACAGGATATTCGGTTGGGTGGCCCTTTGAAAAGACATGACGCTTTACAGAAGTTGTACGACCTTAGTTTTACTTCTGTGAAGAATTACGTGCTCAAAAACAGCGGAACGCTGGAAGATGCGAAGGATATTTTTCAGGATGGAGTTACCGCATTTTATTATGAACTGTTGAATGATAAGTTTCGTGAAGAAGCTTCTCTTAAAACATACCTGTTTTCTATTTGTAAGAATTTGTGGCTGCTGAAATTGAGACGGCAACTGAAACAATCGATGCTAGCCATTGAAGGGATGGAGAATGTTTCAGAGGAGATGGCTTCGAAAGAACTGGATGTAACCAAGATTAAGGAGTTGATCAATAGCTTGAAAAAGGATTGCCAAACTTTGCTGATCGGATTTTATTACGAACAAAAGTCGATGCGCGAATTGATGGAGCTGTTTGGCCTAGGAAGTGAGCAGGTAGCCCGAACGAAGAAGCTGCGCTGCATGAGTAATCTGATCGATTTGGTTCGTGAGAGAGGTTTAACGTTTGAGAGTTTTCTGCAATGAACATAGAAGAAAATAAAGTTGATTTTTTTGACCGCTGCCTGCGAAATGAGTTGGCAGAAGATGAGCGTGCTCTATTTGAGCAAAAACTTCAAAATGATACTTCATTCAAGGGCGAATGGGAGGCGTATCAAAAAGCTGTGCAAGTAGCTAACCTGATGGGCTTGCGAGCAGAATTAGGGAATCTGATAGAGGCTAACCAAAAACCGAAAAAAATCTTTTGGCAATGGTATGTTTGGGTTCCGATGGCTGCCGCTGTTATTTTAATGATTGGTTACTTTTGGCCATCGCCATCTGCTAGTGATCGGGAATTGTTCTTTACTTATTATCAAGCGTATCCCAATGTAATTACCACTCGTTCGGCTGGTAATGAACTAACCAATGCCTTATCGGAATACGGTAGTCAACATTATCAGGTAGCAAGTGAATTGCTTACTACGATTGCTCCGGCAACCGATACCGTCTATTTCTATCTGGGTCTTGCTAATTTGTCTTTGAGCAATTCGGATAGTGCGATTTCTAATTTGTC
>JABFSO010000355.1 GCA_013140555.1 Cyclobacteriaceae bacterium
CTGATCACCGGCATGATGGCCCGCCATCATTATCGTGGGCCTCAAAAGCAATACCGTGGCAACCACTCAGGCAATCGTAATGCCTTTGCCGAAAAGATATTTCGGATATCAGATGCCGATTCTGCACAAGCAAAACAAATGAAGCCTGTCATTGAAAAAACGATGACTCAAATTGACTCGCTTGAAAATCACAGCAAGCAGGAAGTGAAAGTTTTATTAGACTCCATGAAAGCGAGCTTTAAGTCCATTCTAAAACCCGAACAAATGGAAAAGTTAAATGAGTTCACAGCCAAGATGGGACACTCACGCCACCGGGGAAGGCATTAAAAACTCTCACAGGAAAAAATCCACTCATGTAATTATCTCAACTATTTCCTGCGAATTGGCGTAATCTTGCTGGCTTATTGAAGAACAAAATCGTCTAATTCTGGTTAATCAGCTTACTAAAATCGAACAAAAACAGCGTGATCATTTCATTGCTTTAACAATTTATTAACGTGAAAAAATTATTTACAGCAGCAGTACTAAGTTTAATCAGTTTATTCTCCTTTGGTCAAGCCCCTGAAGCTCCCAAGGGCCATGGAAAAATTACGGGCATTGTTCGTGATTCAACCAACTCGCAACCAGTTGAGTTTGCCAATGTGGCCCTCATCGACCCTTCTACTAAAAAGCCTGTCAATGGTGCCGTGGCGGATGATAAAGGCAAATTCTCGATTGTAAAGATTCCAACTGGAAATTACATTGTAGAGATATCTTTTATCGGATATACTACGAAGCGTATTCCAGTGAAAATAGGAGAAAAAAGAGGCGACATCGAATTGGGCTTTATCAGTGTAAGCTCAAGTGATAAAGTGCTCAGTGAAGTTGTGGTGCAAGGTCAGAAGAACTTGATTGAAGAACGAGTAGACCGCACTGTTTACAATGCCGAAAATGATGCAACTACGCGTGGTGGTGATGCCACCGATGTACTGAAACGTGTGCCATTGTTATCCGTAGACTTAGATGGAAACGTGAGCATGCGTGGTAGTTCCAATATTCGTGTGTTGATTAACGGCAAACCATCTACCATTGCTGCAAGCAGCGTGGCTGATGCACTCAAGCAAATTCCGGCTGATCAAATTAAAACAGTAGAAGTGATCACCTCTCCTTCTGCAAAATACGATGCCGAAGGTTCTGGTGGCATCATCAACATCATCACCAAGAAAAATACATTGCAAGGTTTAACATTGAATGTAGATGCCAGTGCCGGTTTGCGAGGTTCAAACTTAGGTTTGAATGGAAACTACCGCACCGGTAAAATGGGATTTTCACTCGGTGGATTTGGAAGATCAAACTATAATCAACCGGGAAGTTTTGAAAACGTTCAAATCACCAACCCAAATACTGTTCCATCCAAGAATATTCAATCCGCTGACACACGCACGCAAAATATTTTCGGACGTTATACTTTAGGTTGGGATTACGACATCAACGAAAAAAATTCCTTGGCTGCGTCTCTTCAATATGGCGTACGCAATAACTCGAATTGGCAAGATCTGCTGCGAACTAACAGCATCAACAATCCGATCAGATCAAATCTCTACAATGTGGATGTAACAGATAATTCCGGAACAGTAGATGCCAGCTTAACCTACACGCGCACATTTAAAAAACCACAACAAGAGTTGAGTTTCTTGGGATCTTATAGTCAGAATAATCGAGTGAATGACTTTGTGCGTGATAGTTTAGACTACGTTATCACCGAAAAATTAAAATCAACAAAAAATAACAATAAGAGTATCAATACAGAAACAACAGTACAGATTGATTACCAAACTCCCATTGGCAAAAAATCGATTCTTGAATTTGGTGGTAAACAAATCATTCGTAAAGTGGAAAGCTCTTATGCATACTTTAGCGCAGGAGCGAATGGCATCTATATTCAGGATCCAAATGTAAATTTGAGCAATATTTTCAACTACGATCAGAATGTGACAGGTGGCTATACTGCCTATACTTTATCACTACCAAAATCATATAGTTTAAAAGCAGGCGGCCGCTATGAATATACTACAATCGATGCGTATTTCCAGGACGAAAAAAGAATCTCTCTTCCATCATATGGCATTTTAGTGCCCAGTGTGAATGTCTCTAAAAAACTAAAAAACGGAAGCGCATTTAAAGTTGCCTACAACAGACGTATTCAACGCCCCTCGATCCAATTCTTGAATCCCAACATACAGGCATCAAATCCATTGAACGTCTCTGTAGGAAATCCCAAACTAGATCCGGAATACACGGACAACTACGAACTTTCCTATAGCACATTCATCAAAGGAACATCGCTCAATTTTTCTACTTTCTTCAGAAATACCACAGGCTCTATTCAGCGCGTGCGCACCACAGCCGGAGACACCATCAAAACTACCTACCAGAATATCGGTCAGGAAGATGCCTACGGATTTAGTGTGTTTGCCAACGTAAACGCTGGCAAGCTTTCTTTGAACGGAGGTGTAGATACTTACTACACGTTGTTAAACAACAACATCACAAATCCTACTTTAGCTGCGAAAAACTCTGGCTGGGTATACAACTTACGCTTATTCGGAAGTTATAATTTAGACAAAGGTTGGGGCTTGCAATTCTTCTCTTTCTATCGCGGACAACAAGTGCAACTCCAAGGTTATCAAGGTGGATTTGGTGTGTACAGTTTAAGTGTGCGCAAAGACATTGGAGATAAAAAAGGAAGCATTGGCTTTGGTGCCGAAAACTTCTTCTACCCGTCCATCACCGTAAAGGGAAGTCAGAATTCTTATTTCTTAAATCAAGAGACTACTTCCGTAACTACCAATCTCAACTTCAAAGTTACCTTCAGCTATCGCATTGGTAAAATGAGTATGGATGGTGGCCGCAAGCGCAAAAAGTCTATCAACAATGATGACTTGAAAGAAGAAGGTGGTGGTGGCGATGGCCAGCAAGGCGGTGGCGGTGGAATGCCACAAGGTGGTGGTGGCGGTGGCCGTGGCCAAATGCCTGCTACAACCGTTGTACCAGCACAAACAGCACCGGCTAATACGAATGCACCAAAAGATACTGTAGCGTATGAAGCCGCTGGTACTTGGAATTATACCATCGAATCTCCACAAGGTGGCATGGGTACGCTTACTATTAAAAAAGAAGGCAACGTTTATTCAGGCGTAATCGCCAACAATCGCTCGAAGCGTGAAACACCAATTAAAGATGTGGTTTACAAAAGCAATCAGCTGAGCTTTACTTATGAAGTAAACTTCGGTGGAAATACAGCCGTCATTGCGGTGAAAGGAACGATTACAAAAGATCAGTTTACAGGAACCATGTCGGTAGGATCGTTCGGAGCATTCCCGATGAATGCCACACGCAAAGTAGATTAATGAACCTTGCCAATGCCGAGGAACGAGGCATCTTCTGTATGAGTACTGAGAATTTGAGATGAACTAACAAATTATTTCTTCAACTGATAGCCCGGCCCGACTACCAATCGGCCGGGCTTTTTGTTGGTATGCTCTCCGTCTTTCAACACCTGAACACCATTCACAAAAACATGTACCACTCCGGTAGTATATTGATGTGGATCTTCAAACGTGGCGTGATCCTGAATCGCTGCCAGATCAAATAAAACTACATCAGCATA
>JABFSO010000068.1 GCA_013140555.1 Cyclobacteriaceae bacterium
CTCTTTGGAAGTGTGACTGTAACGAAAAGACTTGAGCGGAATGGCCAACTCGGCTACCCACCGATCTTGGTAGCGTGTAGCGTGCGAGTACCATTTATTATCCCAACTATTATTAAACGAACCATCGCCATCCTGACCTCCACCAGAAATAATTCCCTCCGACTGCACACCAAACGGAGTAATCGTAAAATAAAACCCGTTTGTATAATCATTAAAAGGATCAAAATAAATTCCAATGTTGTCATTTCGATCCCAATCAATATCGCGCCTAAGCGATTGCACGATGTCCGGCTTACTGTCATCGTAGCACACAAACGACACATACAAAAAATGCTCGTCAAATGTCATGCGCGCCTCCGATTGATAAGTTGGTGGCAGCGAATCGACCGGATAATTCAAAAAGAAATTGGTAGCCACGGCTGCCTTCGTCCATTCAGGCTCTTCCAGTTTTCCATCCAGTTGAATTGCACCATTCGCCTTTGCAATCTCCAACCCGGTACCCGGTTTGTTCTTTTTGATTTGCGCCTCAACTATAGAAGGCATCATCTCAATTAAAAGGAAGAACAAGAGGGCGTAAGAGGGAATTCGAATCATAATTAATTGACAAAAATAGTCATAGACATGCTTCTGCTAAAACCACTGGTGTAAACGCCCGAAAAATCTGGAGGTTAAGTATTATTTGTTAATTGCTTGTTAAGCCAAAGAATTGCCGCAGTTTCATATCCAGTGTATATTGCCTTGCTTATTTATGGAGTATCAAACATACCCGCCTTCCGACACACTCGCACCATTTATCAAGTGCTATTGGTCACTGGAAGCTCCAATAGATGACAAGCCCGAGCGACAGCGCATCGTGCCAGATGGATGTATGGAGATGATTTTTCATTGTGGCGATCTCTACAAACAATTTCTACCCAATAACGAGTTTATTATTCAGCCGCGCTGTTTTGTGTTCGGACAAATTACAGCTCCCCTCGAAATTGAACCAACGGGTGTTTCGAATATAACTGCCGTGCGGTTTCATCCTACCGGCCATGCAGCATTTGTTTCAATGGCTTCCGCAGATATGGAAAACAGAGCCGTTCCACTCTTCGAATTATTTGGTGCATCCGCTGTTCAATTGGAAGAAACAATTTTAGCAGCATCTTCACATACACATCGCATACAGCTAATCGAATCATTTCTGTTAGAAAGACTTCACCTTCTATCGGCCAACGAAATTGCAAAAGAAAGTGTTGAATTACTATTTCAAATGAAAGGGCAAATCAGTGTAGTAGAATTAGCCGAGCGTTTAGGAATCAGCAAACGAAATCTTGAAAGGCGGTTTTCACAAGAAATTGGTCTAAGCCCTAAGCAGCTCGCCAAAACCATACGGTTACAAGCCCTGCTGAAGATTTTAAACCAAAGTCAGTCAAAAAGCCTTACCGAGTTGGCGCTAGAATGTGGCTATTATGATCAAGCTCATTTCATCAAAGACTTTAAAGAATTTACCGGACTCAGCCCTAAGCAGTTTTATGCCGATAATCTTAAAATGTCCAATCTATTTATAGGCACCGACTAACTGGCGCATTTTTACAATTTCGTATCGCGTACCTTTCCTCACATTTGAGAAAAAAAAGACTATGAACTCTTACTTCCGAACTTTACTCTTACTAACCTTATTTTTAATCAGCAGCGATTTGTACGCACAGAAAAAAAATAATTTTGAATGGCTGGCGGGCACTTGGAAAATCGCTACACCCAATGGCTCTGTAGTAGAGCAATGGAAATCACTCAACGATAGCACCCTTGCCGGTAAAAGCTACTTTGTCAAATCAACCGGTGATACCATTCCTCAAGAAACCATCGAGCTCCGACTTCGAAAAGGACAGTGGGTTTATGTGCCCACGGTCAATGGCCAAAACAACAACCAGCCCACCATTTTTTCTGTAACCTTTACTGGCAGGGAAGAATTTATCAGCACCAACCCGGCACACGACTTCCCACAACGAATCGCCTACCGTAGAATAAAGAATCAGCTGTTCGCCTCCATCGAAGGCACACGAAAAGGCAAGTACGCTAAGCAAAACTTTGACTTCCTGCTCGAGTAACGTGCCCTTGCCAAGTTGAAAGAAGCATAGCTAAAGAATTAATTAATTTTAATACTTTTGCCTGTTCGCATTTAATCTAAACTTGGCTTTATGAACATTATGAAAGGATTGAGCAAAGGATTCGAGTCAATTATCGAATTTTCCATCTTTGCTTCCCGCTGGTTTCAGGCACCCATCTATTTAGGTCTTATTTTCGGCTCCGGCCTATACGTTTATAAATTCATGGGCGAGTTAGTCTTCTTGGCTCTCCGTATTGATGAATTCACCGAAGTGCAAGTCATGCTCAGCGTGCTTGGGTTAATCGACATTTCAATGGTTATGAACTTGCTTATCATCGTAATCATCGGTGGATATTCTATCTTCACCAGCCGCATCGATTTTGAAGGACAAGAAGATCGCCCGCAATGGATCGACCACCTCGATGCTGATCGTCTAAAAGTAAAATTGGCTACATCACTGGCCTCCATCTCCGGTGTGCACTTGCTCAAGACCTTCATCGATATTCACTCTGAAACGAATAATACCAAAGGAATTGAATCTCTTCAATATGAAATTGTTATTCACATGGTGTTCATCGTCTCTGCGCTCGTTCTGGCATGGATTGCTCGTATCCTTGATTCGAGAGAAGAAGAAAAAATAAAATCAACTGTTAAGGCTAAATTACTGTCTTCTAAGGACGAGCAATAGCTGAAGTTTCCTCTTCAGAGGGCTAACCGTTTCGTGTTATGGCAAAAGAATATGCACAACATATAAATGCCTTTAACCAAAATCTCACGATAAACGCGCGCCTTCCCAAAGGCATCTCGGTACTCAACCCATTCAAAGATCCCGTCACGGCTTACCTCAGCCAGCGGTTCTATCAGAAATACTATAGCGATACACAAACGCGAACACTCATTCTCGGCATCAATCCGGGGCGCCTCGGCTCTGGCCTCACCGGTGTTCCCTTCACCGATCCCATCAATCTGCAAACCTATTGCAGCATCGAAAACAAACTTCCGCAAAAGCACGAACTCTCCTCCGAGTTTATCTATAAAATCATCACCGCCTACGGAGGGCTCACTGCATTCTATCAAAAATTTTATTTCAGTTCCATCTCACCGCTTGGCTTCGTCAAAGACGGTAAGAACCTCAATTACTACGATGTCAAAGGTCTTCCCGAAAAACTCATGCCCTTCATCCTCGCTTCGATGCGCGAGCAATTAAGTTGGGGCATCAACCGCGAAGTCGTTTTTTGTTTAGGCGAAGGAAAAAATTTCGACTTCCTCCAACAACTCAATGCTGAGCATCACTTCTTCCAAAACATCATCCCACTCTCCCACCCGCGCTTCATCATGCAATACAAGCGCCCGCGGCTACAAGAGTACATCAACGACTACCTTGTCAAACTAAACACTGTAAAATAAATTTGGGGGCATGGCTCAGTCCCGATAGCTATCCATAGCCGTCAAGCTAAGGTGAAATGTATTGATTGACAGGAGCTTGAAATTGGAGATAGTGATCCCTTTGGGAACACTGAGTGTTTTTCTCCATATTTGATTTGTTATTTTAT
>JABFSO010000406.1 GCA_013140555.1 Cyclobacteriaceae bacterium
TTATTGATCATCACAGGCGTTGGCTTTTTGATACGTGTGTATTCCATTGGCTACATGCACGATGATGAAGGACACAATCGTTTTTTCTCGTATCTGAATTTGTTCGTCTTCTTCATGCTCTTGCTGGTGATGGGCTCCGACTACTTGTTGATGTTTGTGGGTTGGGAAGGCGTGGGATTATGTTCTTACTTGCTGATCGGCTTCTGGTTTAAGAATAACGATTACACCGCTGCTGCCAACAAAGCCTTTATCATGAATCGTATTGGTGATTTGGGTTTGATTGTCGCAGTGATTCTCATCTTTGTTCAGTTCGGCAGCATCGAGTATTCGAATGTATTGAGTGCCGCTGCAACCACTGGAGGGTCAGAGATTCTTACACTCATCACCATTTTACTCTTTGTTGGCGCGATGGGTAAAAGCGCGCAGATTCCATTATACACTTGGCTTCCCGATGCGATGGCAGGCCCTACTCCTGTATCAGCATTGATCCACGCAGCTACCATGGTGACAGCCGGTATCTACATGGTGGTGAGAAATAATATTTTGTATACGCTGTCACCCACCAGTATGGGATTGATTTTGCTGGTAGGAATCATCACCGCTCTTTTTGCAGCTACCATTGCATTGGCGCAAACCGATATTAAAAAAGTATTGGCTTACTCTACAGTAAGCCAGTTGGGATTGATGTTTGTAGCATTAGGGCTTGGCGCTTACAGCAGTGGCATCTTTCACATGGCAACCCATGCATTCTTCAAGGCATTGTTGTTCCTGGCAGCAGGCAGCATTATTCATGGGCTGCAAGGCGAACAAGACATTCGTCAGATGGGTGGACTGCGAAAATATCTTCCCATTACTTATGCTGTCTTCTTTATTGGAGTGCTCGCCATTTCTGGAATTCCACCTTTTGCCGGATTTTTCTCGAAAGATGAAATATTAGCCAAAGCTTTTGAACACAGCATCGTCATATGGGTCATGGTTCTGCTCGCTTCTTTACTCACGGCATTTTATATGTTTCGTTTGTTGTTCCTTACTTTTTTCGGACAACCACGCGTTAAGGCAGATGTGCTTAGTCATGCACACGAGTCACCTCCATCCATGACTATCCCGTTGATGGCGTTAGCACTTTTATCGATCGTGGGTGGCGCCATAGGTTTTCCTGAAGTATTCGGAGGAACCAACCCGCTAGCCGGTTTCTTAGAGCCGTTGGTTGCTACTTCCAATACGCATTTTGCCAAGCATACCTTATCGCATACCACTGAATTAGGATTGATGGCAATTGTAGTTACGTTGACGGTCGTGATGATTGTTGCTGCTTATGTTCGGTACGTATCTCGCAAGCATGTGCCGGCTGCCAACGAAAAGAATTTGAATGCATTGCAACGCGCAATTTCGCATAAATTCTACATTGATGAATTGTATGAGACTATCGTGGTGAAGCCACTATTCGCCATGGGGGAATTCTTACAGCAATTTATGGAACGCTTGGGCATTGATGGCTTGGTGAATGCCAGTGGTAATAGTGTGGTGGGTGCGAGTCGTTATGCTCGGTTGCTGCAAAGTGGCAACATCGGAGTTTATATTTTCATCATGGTGATTGGTATTGTTTTGATTTTATCAGCAAATCTGTTCTTATAGTATGCTAACGATTTTTCTCATTGCCTGGCCTCTCATCGCTGCAATCATCATTGCAGTGGTCAAGCAACATGCGCGCACGCTGGCGTTGGCAGCTTCTTTGATTGAATTAGCGGCCTCCATGGTGATGGTTACTTCGTTTACTCCCGATGCTTCCATTCAATTTTCAGTCGACCTTCCATGGATTGCTTCGGCAGGCATTCGCTTTAATGTAGGTGTGGACGGAATCAGTTTGTTGTTGGTATTGCTCACAACCGTATTGATGCCGCTGATTATACTCGCCTCCTTTACCACTGCGCAACTCAAAAATCCTTCCGCATTTTATTCGCTCATCCTGATCATGCAGATGGCACTGGTGGGTGTATTTGTAGCGCTCGATGGATTTCTGTTTTATATTTTCTGGGAGATGGCACTCATTCCCATCTACTTCATTTGTTTGCTATGGGGTGGCGATGACCGAGCCCGCATTACGTTAAAATTTTTCATCTACACATTAGCAGGAAGTTTACTGATGCTCATCGCGATGGTGTATTTGTATTTCCACACACCGGGCATACACCGTTTCGATATTCAATCTTTGTACGAAGCCGGACGTGCATTACCGATAGGAGAGCAGTCGATTTTATTCTGGGCATTTTTTATTGCATTTGCCATTAAGATGCCGGTGTTTCCTTTTCACACGTGGCAACCCGATACCTATCAGGTGGCTCCCACAACAGGAACCGTATTGTTGTCGGCCATTATGTTGAAGATGGGTATTTACGGTGTGATCCGTTGGCTCATGCCGATGGTACCGCTCGGTTTGCAGGAGTGGGGAACCACTGCCATGGTTTTATCAGTGGTGGGAGTGGTGTATGCTTCGGTGATTGCACTCATTCAAAAAAACAACAAGCGATTGATTGCTTATTCTTCCATTGCTCACGTGGGATTGATCTCAGCCGGATTATTTACAATGAATTCGATTGGTTGGCAAGGTGCGATGGTTCAAATGTTGAGTCACGGTCTTACCGTGTTTGGTTTGTTTTATGTGATCGAAATTATTCATCAGCGAAAAGCTACACACACTATGAATGAATTGGGCGGCATTCGTTCAGTGGCACCAAAGCTCAGCACGGTATTTTTAATTATTCTGTTAGGAAGTATTGCATTACCATTTACCTCCGGATTTGTAGGCGAGTTTTTACTTATTAATTCTTTAGTGCAATATCAAATTGTATTCGGTGCTGTAGCAGGGCTTACGACTATTTTAGGAGCTGTGTATATGTTGCGTGCCTTTCAGAAAATGATGTTGGGTGAATCTAAAGGTGCATCTGTAGAATTTGCCGATTTAAGTGCTCGTGAAAAATGGGTGCTCTATCCGGTGGTGGTGCTCGTGATTGTGTTGGGAATTTACCCTACGCCCTTGCTGTCGTTATCGGAAGCAGCCATAAACAATTTGTTGTATACCATCAACGACTATCTCACTTTGCCGAAGTAATATGTACGTAATCTATATCATTTGCGCATTGGGAATTGTTTCGCTGTTGGCGGAAATATTCAATTTCAAAAAGGCTTTGCTTCCCATTATTATTATCGGACTTATAGCAGCCATTGTTGCATCTGCATTCGGAGAAAATACGGGTCTCGCTTTTTCAGGAATGGTTTCGTTCGATCGGTTTTCAGTCGTTTATTCAACACTGATTGTAACTATCGCTTTCTTCTGGTTTTGGATGGCGTATTCGTACTTTCACAATCGTCTGAACCTGACCGATCAATCTGCACTTGTTTTATTCTCTATTGTGGGCGCAGTGATACTCACAGCATTTGCCAACATGGCCATGCTATTTTTAGGAATTGAAATTCTTTCCATTGCACTGTATGCGTTGGCTGGAAGTAAGAAGAATAATCTTTTCTCTACAGAGTCATCATTCAAATATTTTTTGATGGGCTCGTTCGCCACCGGTTTCTTATTGATGGGCATTGCCTTGGTATACGGAGCTACCGGTTCTTTTGAATTGTCAGCGATTCAATCCGCTACTACCAACGCAGCACACCCACTTCCTTCTTTTTTCTATGTAGGCGTGTTGTTGATTTTAGTGGGTATCTCCTTCAAAGTTTCGGTAGTGCCATTTCACTTCTGGGCTCCCGATGTATATGAAGGTGCACCGACACCCATCACCGCATTCATGTCTACGATTGTGAAGATGGCAGCTTTCGCAGCATTGCTACGTCTCTTCACGGTTTGCTTCGCAGCAGTCAGTTTTACCTGGCTAGTTGTATTTTATGTGATGTGCGTGCTGACGCTGATCGTATCCAGCGTAACTGCCGTCTATCAAAGCAATGTGAAGCGCATATTGGCTTACTCGAGCGTTGGACATGCGGGATACATCTTGATCGCTATTGTGTCGGGAGGAAATGTAGGAGGATTGGTGCTTTATTATCTGGCAGGGTATGCAGTAGCATCGCTAATCGCTTTCGCGGTCATTCATCAAATAGAAGAGAGTGGACGAACCGTATTTCTTAGTGACTTTCAAGGATTGTTTCGGAAGAACCCTTTGCTTGCAGTGAGCATGACAATTGCCTTACTTTCGTTGGCCGGAATTCCTCCGTTGACCGGCTTTTTCGGGAAGTATTTGCTCCTGACACAAGCTATTCGCTCCGGTCATCTCGCTTTAGCGCTGGTTGCCATTTTTGCTTCACTGATTGGAGTGTATTATTATTTCAAAGTGATTATCGTCATGTATTCCACCGCAGGCGATGATCGGCTCATCACCATTACTACAGCTCAGAAAGTACTGTTGTTTATGCTAATGGCATTGGTAGTCGTGCTGGGCGTGTTCCCGGATTGGTTTACATTCCTTTAGTCGTTTCTATAACCAGTCGAGTAGACTGGCTGTTTATTCCGTACAAATTCCATTGGTTTCTTCTGATAAAAATTCTATATTTCATTCGATTGAAAACCAATTTTTATGGCAAAAGTTAGAAATATATTAGAAGCAAAGGGTCGCGTGGTTTATTCCGTTGAACCGACTGTGATGGTGTTACGCGCCATCGAACTCATGTGCGAGAAAAACATTGGCGGTTTGCTGATCACAGAAAACGGAAAGCTGGCCGGAATTTTTACCGAGCGCGACTATGCCCGAAAATTGATTTTGAAAGGAAAGTCATCGAAAGATACTCCTATTGGCGAATTGATGACTCCCAATCCATTCACGGTTTCACCGGATACCAGCATCGATCAATGTATGCAAATGATGACTGACAAACACATCCGACACTTACCGGTAACTGAAGGCGATCAATTGGTGGGAATGATATCCATTGGTGACGTGGTGCGTCAGGTGATTCAGGAGCAGAAATCCATCATCGAGCATTTGGAGAGTTATATTACGCAGTAGAATTATTTAGTTAGATAAATTAATAGAAGCTGCTCATTGTGGGCAGCTTTTTTTCATCCTGAAATTTCAGATCAACCAATCGCATTATGAGAAAGATTTTATTGTTACTCCTCATTCCGATCATAGCACAGGCCCAGCCATTCACCTCGTCTGAATTAGCCGCTTGGAAAAAGCAGGCGCAACGTGTCACCATCATTCGCGATCAGTGGGGCATTGCTCACGTCTATGGAAAGACCGATGCCGATGCGGTCTTTGGTATGTTGTATGCACAATGTGAAGATGACTTTCCACGTGTTGAGCAAAACTATATTAATGCATTGGGCCGATTAGCGGAAGTAGAAGGTGAGGGGAAAATCTACAACGACTTGCGCACGCGACTTTTTCAGGATAGCACATTAGCCATTCAAATCTATAAAACCACTCCGACTGCCATGAAGAAGTTAATGCAGGCGTTTGCCGATGGGGTGAACTATTTCTTAGCAACACATTCGAATGTAAAGCCACAACTGATCAAACGCTTTCAGCCGTGGATGCCGTTGCTGTTTAGCGAGGGTAGTATTGGCGGAGATATCGAAGCTATTTCGTTAACGCGATTAAAAGATTTTTATGGAGATGGAAAAGACGCAACTACTATTGTGCAAGATAATTTAGATGATGGCTTAGAACCGGAGCCAAAAGGTTCGAACGGATTTGCGATTGCACCTTCACGCAGTGCATCGGGCAATGCGTTGTTTATGATCAATCCACATACTTCATTTTATTTCCGTCCGGAGATACAAGTAGTGAGTGAAGAAGGATTGCATGCATATGGTGCGGTAACGTGGGGGCAGTTTTTTATTTATCAGGGATTTAATGAGAATTGTGGATGGATGCACACCACCAGCATGGCTGATGCTATCGATGAATATAAAGAAACGATTATCCGGAATGGAAAATCATTTTCATATCAATATGGTTCTGGAACCCGAGCCATTCAAAGCAAAAAAATCACCTTGGCATACAAAGTGAATGGTGAAGTTAAGAAACGGGTTTTTACAGCTTACTATACGCACCATGGCCCTGTCATAGCCAAAGAAGGCGACCAGTGGATTACCATCAAAATGATGCAAGAGCCATTGAAGGCATTGACTCAATCCTATCAACGAACCAAAGCAAAAGGCTTGGTCGAATTTCAGAAAGTAATGGAGTTGCGCACCAACACTTCCAACAATACTGTCTTTGCCGATAACAAAGGCAACATCGCGTATTTCCATGGCAACTTTATGCCGAAGCGCAATCCAGCATTTAATTTTAATGGAGCTGTGGATGGAAGCAATCCGGAGACCGAGTGGAAAGGATTACACGAAGCCAATGAAACAGTTCAATTAGTCAACCCTTCTTCTGGGTGGATTCAGAATTGTAACTCTACTCCGTTTACCGCATCGGGTACTAGCAGCCCTGATAAAACGAAGTACCCATCTTATATGGCTCCTGATTTTGAAAACGCACGAGGCATTCATGCGGTAGAGGTATTGAGCCGCGAGTCGTCTTTTACGATAGATAAACTAATTGAAGCGGCTTACGATCCGTATCTTCCGGGCTTTGAAAAGCTGTTGCCTTCTTTTTTGGATGCCTATGCACACGAATCAAAAAAGGACGAAGCACTTCGTATTCAATGCGAGGAAGCCATCAACCTGCTGACGAGTTGGGATAAAAAGTATTCCACACAATCGGTGGCTATGACGGTAGCGTTTTTTTGGAGTCAGGAAATGCGCGTACAACTAGCGGGGCAAATCCCGACAGGTATTGGTCAGCTGGATATCATGGATCGAATGATCCAATCTTCACACGAAATAAAAATAAGTGCATTGAAGAAAGCATTGGATAAATTGCAACGCGATTTTGGAGCATGGAAAGTTTCCTGGGGCGAAGTGAATCGCTTTCAGCGATTGACTGGCAAAATCAACGAGACATTTGATGATGCCAAGCCAAGCTTACCCGTTGCATTTACTTCCTCTTTTTACGGATCTTTAGCTGCATTTGGCGCACGAAAATATCCCGGCACAAAGAAAATGTATGGCTACGTGGGTAACAGTTTTGTTGCTGCGGTCGAATTTGGAAAGAAGGTAAAAGCAAAATCCGTTTTGGCCGGAGGCGTCAGCAACAATCCTTCATCGAATCATTTTACCGATCAGGCTACCCTGTACTGCGAACCAAAATTTAAAGATGTACTGTTTTACCGCGAAGATGTAGAAAAGCATGCCGAGCGAAAGTATCATCCCGGCCAGCTTCGTTGATTATGCATCAGGCGCTGTTGCGTAATTCGCGATTGTAAGCGAGTTGCCAATCACTCATTTTTTTAATCAATGCTTCTTCTTTCGGTGTGAGTTTTAAATTCACCGAATGTGAGCGGTGCAAATCTTCTAAACTTGAGAAAAAACGTAGCCGGTATCCAAAAATAATTTTTGCGGTGATCGCTTTCTTAAAAGCACGCAGACTACTTTGATCGTTGATCCAGTACAGAGAAATATTTTTTTCTACTTCTTCAGAACCCGGTAAAAATGAAAACCCGGAGCGTTCCAACTTGTGCAGAACCTCTTTCTCAAATCCTTCTCTTCCTTTAATATAGATGGTAGCCCAACTCATTTGTAAGTCAATTGAAATAAAAGATATAAAATCTTTTGATGTTAGTTTAATTTGCCAAATAGGCTTTGGTTTTAGGTGCGCAGCGATCCGTTTTCCAAAACGGGATCTATTTGCCGTGCGCGCATGGATTACTTCTAGTACGCAAGAAGTAACAATTTGTTGTGAAAAATAATTTCGATGGAGTGAATAGAACTATGAGTACAACTGAGCTTTTTGTTGCGCGACTTTTTCGTTTTCAATGTAATCATCATACGACATCAGCTTATCGATAAATCCTTTCGGAGTTATTTCTATAATGCGACTCGCCACTGTTTGTGTAAACTCATGATCGTGTGATGTAAACAGAACGGTTCCCGGAAAATCTTTTAGCGCATTATTAAATGCAGTGATAGACTCCAGATCTAAATGGTTAGTCGGTTCATCTAAGATTAATAAGTTGGCACCTGGCATCATCATACGCGATACCATGCACCGTACTTTTTCGCCTCCGGAAAGTACATTACACTTTTTGAAAACTTCTTCACCGGAGAAAAGCATTTTGCCAAGAAAACCACGGATGTAAACTTCATCTTTGTTTTCTTCTTCCGCAAACTGACGCAACCAGTCAATCAAATTATCATCAGATTGAAAGAAGCTTTCATTATTGCCGGGCAAGTAAGCCGTGGTAATCGTTTGTCCGAAAGTGAATTTGCCTTTCGTTGGTTTTAATTCATTGTTCAAAATTTGAAACAGAGAAGAGAGTGCTATACTTTCGCGGCTGAGGAATGCAATCTTCTCACCTTTGTTCACAAAGAATTCTAAATCTTTGAAGAGCGTAACTCCATTGGCTTCGTAGGTTAAGCCTTCTACATGTAGAATCTGATCTCCGGCAGTTCGCTTTTGTGCGAAGATAATAGCCGGATATTTTCTATTGGAAGGCTGAATGTCATCGACATTGATTTTCTCCAATAGTTTTCTGCGGCTGGTAGCCTGACGAGACTTGGAAGCATTCGCGCTGAAGCGCATAATGAATTCTTGCAATTCTTTTTTCTTCTCTTCGGCTTTCTTATTGGCTGAAGCACGCTGTGATGAAGCCAACTGACTCGATTGGTACCAGAATGAATAGTTACCCGTGTAGAGTTTAATCGCACTGAAATCTACATCCACAATGTGCGTACAAACCGTGTCAAGAAAGTGACGATCGTGCGAAACAACAATCACAGTATTTTTAAATTCTAACAAAAAGTCTTCTAGCCAGCTTACGGTTTGTAAGTCAAGGTCGTTGGTAGGTTCATCCAAAATCAAAATATCCGGATTGCCATAAATGGCTTGTGCCAACAACACACGCACTTTTTGATTCCCGCTAAGTTCTTTTACGAGTTTGTAATGATCTTCTTCCGTAATGCCCAATCCACTTAACAAAGCTGCCGCATCCGACTCTGCATTCCACCCATTCATTTCTGCAAATTCAGCTTCCATCTCCGATGCCTTGATGCCATCCTCCTCTGAAAAATCCGGTTTGGCATAGATGGCGTCTTTTTCTTTCATCAGCTTCCAAAGCCTGCCGTGTCCCATGATTACCGTATCCAACACCGACACTTCATCAAACTCGTAGTGATTTTGGCGAAGAACGGCCATCCGCTTGCCGGGATCGATTGAAACGTGCCCCGAATTAGGGTCGATATCTCCGGCCAGAATTTTTAAGAAAGTGGATTTTCCCGCTCCATTGGCTCCAATCACGCCATAGCAATTGCCACCTGTGAATTTGATATTGACAGAATCGAATAAAACGCGTTTTCCGAAGCGGAGGGAAATGTTATTAGCTGCAATCATGTTTCAAAAATGAGGCGCAAAGGTAAGGAAAGCAGTTGATAGTTTACGAATTCTATCGTCCTCACTCTCTGATGATCTGAAACTCCACCCGCCTGTTGAGCTGTTTGTGTTCTTCGGTTTCTTCTTTCGAAACGATGGGATCGGAGCTTCCGTAACCGATGGCGGTGATACGGGCTTCATCAATTTTAAACTGATTCATCAAATAGTTTTTGATGGCATCGGCACGATCTTGCGAAAGCTTGAGATTTAAGTTTTCATTTCCGGCAGAATCGGTGTGGCCCGAAATTTTCAGTTTCAATTGCGGATGGTCAATTAAAAAATTGCCGAGCTTGCCCAAATCATCGTGCATGGATACAAGTATCTCGGCTTTGCCATTTTCAAATTCTAAAGAACGGAAAGCAATTTTGGCTTCTAAGGGTTCGCCCACTTTCGTAATTTCTTTATCACCATCTAAAAAGAAAACCTCTTCAATCCGAAAATAATTATCGCCCTGAATCACTAATAAGTATCTTCTCTTGTTGATGAGATCAAAGCCAAATGTTCCATCTTTTTGTACGTATTGAGGTGCCACTTCCACGGAATGATCGAGATCGATAACAGAGACTATTCCACCTAAGGGTTTTCCGTTTTGATCAATCAACGAACCTTTCAGATGAATTGTGGCGAGTGGTTGTGCCTCCATCGGCACAGGAAAGGAATAGAGATCTAAATTTTTTTTATCGTCTTCATTTGAACGGGCGTAATACAAATCATGCGATTGCGAATCGATGGTGAAATAATATTCATCGCCTGCACCATTTACCAGCGGTCCAATGTTTTTGGGTTCACCCCAATTTCCATTCGTGGCGTAGGTTTTGTAAATATCAAAACCTCCAAAGTTGAGTGGCTGCCCGTTTGAACTGAAATACAAAACATTGTAGCGATGATGAAAGAAGGGGCTCAACTCACTCTTCACCGTGTTGATGGAAGGACCTGCATTTTTTGCTTTACCCCATTTTCCATTACTGCCTCTCACACAATAGTAAATATCGGAGACACCATAACCACCTGATCGCGTAGACGCAAAGAATAATGTATCGCCTTTATGCGAAAGCGAAGGCTGAGAGTCCCAACTACTGCTGTTCACATTCGGCCCCAAATTTCGGATATCTGTCCATGTGCTGTCTTTTCCTAAATGTGCCACATACAAATCGCAATTGCCATAGCTGCCAGGCGCATTGCACCGCGAGAAATACAAATATTTTCCATCCTGGCTTAAACAGGCAGAACCTTCGTTGTGTTCAGTATTGATATTTTTGAATGACTCCGTTTGGGCCCACACTCCGTCAATTTTCAATGCATAGAACAAATCTTCATTAAAGCCCTTGCGTTTGTCTTTATGCACGTTGCGTTTAGATGTGAACAGCAATACAAAATCAACGTTGCCCATTGTTGGACCATAGTCCTCTTTAGGTGAGTTGATATCTTGCCCCATATTGACGAGCACTGAATGTGGCGGTCGGAGCGTGTCAATTTCCTTACGGTAATCTACCAGTTGGTAATAGAAGTTGAGATCAACATAGTTTTCTTTTTTCTCCGTTTCTACTTCATCGTAGCGTTTATATACTTGATTTATGTCAATGCCTTGCTGATGATGTTTCAGAACCAATCGATAAAGTTGAATAGATTCACCAGGTGGACCAAATTGATCTGAGAGTTTGGCCAACTTCCAGAGCATGGGTACATTTTTGGAAAAATTTTCGATTCCGAAGTTTTGTACGTAGGCTTTCAATGCCGTGTACATTTCTTTGTGCGTTTCGGGTTTATCCAGTTGCTTAATTCGATTCAGTTTGGCAAGATCCTCATAATACATTTTATGGAGATCGTGGAAAACTATGCCATACTGTCGATTTTTTGGAAGAGAATCATTTAGGGAAACAACTGCAGATGTTGGTTCTTTTGCTTCCTGACTTTGGGAGTAAATGGAAGTTGCCAGCATTGATAGCGCCAAAATAGCCAGAAATCGAACTTTGAAGCACATAATCATAGGGAAGTGAAAACGCATCTTCATGGAAAATTGATACAAATTTGACAGATAACCAAAACGGTGGCATAGGTATTGTCTAATAAATCAGCTTTCACATTTTAATTGGAGACGCCCTTTTTTTGTGTCATATTGTCATTGATCTATGTTTAAGAATTTAGCCACACCCATTGTTCAGGAAGAATCCGAAGAATTGATCCAGTTGATCAATCCGGAACAAGAAATGGATATAAAACCGGAAGAACTGCCGGAAGAATTATCTATTCTACCTATCAAAAATACCGTTCTCTTTCCAGGTGTGGTGATTCCGATTACCGTTACCCGCCAAAAGTCTATCAAGCTCATCAAAAAAGCATATCAGGGCAACCGCATTATTGGTGTGGTAGCGCAACGCAACAAGCAGGCCGAAGAACCTGCGGTAGATGACTTATATCGCTTTGGTACCGTAGCACGTATTATTAAAATGCTGGTGCTGCCCGATGGCAATACAACCATCATCATTCAGGGGAAGAATCGTTTTGCCATCAAAGAATTTACACAAGAAGAGCCATTTCTGATGGCTAAGATTGACTTACAAACCGAAGTGCCGCTAGATCTCTCCGGTAAAGAAGTTACTGCGTTGGTTCAATCATTGAAAGATGCTGCTTCTAAAATTCTAAAATTGAATCCGGAGATTCCGCAAGAGGCACAGTTGGCGTTGGATAACATTCAAAGCACAGCTTTTCTGGTGCACTTCATCGCTTCCAATCTGAATGTAGATGTAGCAGATAAGCAAAAAATTCTCGAGGTAAACAACATCATAGAGCGTGGCACATTGCTTTTGCAGTACATGCTGAAGGAAATTCAGATGCTGGAGATCAAGCATGAAATTCAGAAGAAAGTACACACCGACATCGATCAGCAGCAGCGCGATTATTTCTTGCGTCAGCAGATAAAAGTACTGCAAGATGAGTTGGGTTTTGATGGCCCGGACAAAGAGATTGAAAAATTGCGTAAACGCGGAACAGAGAAAAAATGGTCGAAGTTGGCAGCCGAGCATTTTGCGAAAGAGCTGGACAAATTGCAACGCACCAATCCGCAAGCCCCTGATTTTCCCATTGCCATGAACTATGCCGAGTTCATGCTCGACTTGCCGTGGGAAGATTATACCACCGACAACTTCGATCTGAAGAATGCACGCAAAGTTTTGGATAAAGATCACTTTGGGTTAGAAAAAGTAAAGAACAGAATCATTGAATACCTGGCTGTGCTCAAGTTGAAGCAAGACATGAAAGGGCCTATCCTCTGCTTGTATGGCCCTCCGGGTGTGGGAAAAACTTCGCTGGGTAAATCCATCGCCAAAGCATTGGGAAGAAATTACATTCGCATGTCGCTCGGTGGTGTGCATGATGAAGCCGAAATTCGAGGACATCGCAAAACTTATATTGGTGCTATGCCCGGAAAAATTCTAGCCAATTTGAAAAAAGCAAAATCATCGAATCCGGTTTTTGTATTAGATGAAATTGATAAAGTGCGGTCCGAGTTTCGGGGCGATCCATCATCTGCTTTGTTAGAAGTTTTAGATCCCGAACAGAACAATGCATTTGGGGATAATTACCTAGAAGTAGAATACGATTTATCGAAAGTGCTTTTCATTGCAACAGCCAATTCGTTGGATACCATACAACCGGCTTTACGCGATCGGATGGAAATTATTGAATTGACTGGATACACAGTAGAAGAGAAATTGCAGATAGCGGTGAAGCATTTGGTGCCGAAGCAATTGAAAGAACATGGTTTAGGTGTTACGGAAGTGAAGTTTGCTAAAGAAGCTTTGCTGAAAGTGATCGAAAGTTATACCCGCGAATCAGGTGTTCGCAGCCTTGAGCGCAAAATTGGATCGGTGGTGCGCAGCGTTGCTAAATCAAAGGCCATGGAAGAGGAATTTGAGAAAGAAATTACACCGGCTTATGTGGTAAAAGCATTAGGCGCAGAAATATTTGACGAGGAGCTGTATCAAGGTAATGATATTGCAGGCG
>JABFSO010000097.1 GCA_013140555.1 Cyclobacteriaceae bacterium
CCAATCTTAATTTAATCTTTAATTCGCCAAAATTGCAGTCACCAAATGATCCATTGCCTCAATATAAACTTCAAGTCTTGAATTGGAATGAATAAAACAGCTACATCTTTTTTAACAACATAATTCCACTTTGTGTTGTAAAAAAGAAGTGTTTGCTTCGTGCGACTATTCGCTACAGCGCAATCGATTACAACTATGACATCCACCAAAGAACGGATTTTTACTCCTTATCAAACTTTCATCATTGCCATCTTGGCGCTGCTGCAATTCACTATCATACTCGATTTCATGGTGTTGTCACCATTGGGAGCAATCTTGATTCCTACCTTAAAAATTACAACAAGTCAATTTGGGTTGGTGGTATCGGCTTATGCATTTAGCGCGGGCGCATCGGGATTATTAGCAGCCGGCTTTGCAGACCAATTCGATCGCAAAAAATTTCTGCTCTTCTTTTACATCGGCTTTCTGATCGGAACGTTGCTTTGCGCGATGGCTCCTACCTACGAATTATTATTGGCGGCTCGCATTGTTACGGGAATTTTTGGAGGCGTTATCGGATCTGTTTCATTCGCCATCATCACTGATCTTTTCGCCCTCGAGGTGCGTGGTCGCGTGATGGGCTTCGTGCAAATTGCTTTCGCTGCCAGTCAAGTGCTAGGTTTACCGATTGGGCTTCTCCTTGCCAACCGTTTTGAATGGCATGCACCTTTTTGGATGATTGTAATTTTTGGTATGGTATTGGGCGCGGTTATCCTTATCTACATGAAGCCGGTAACACAACATCTCGCGGCAGCGAAGAAAAATCAAAATGCGTACATGCACTTGTATAGCAACCTATCGAACAAGCTTTATATCCGTGCTTATCTCAGTACCATTTTATTAGCAACAGGTGGCTTTATGCTCATGCCTTTCGGAAGTGCTTTTAGTACAAATAACTTAGGATTAACGATGGAACAATTGCCCATTCTTTATCTGGTAACGGGTATTTTCGGAATTGCATTGGGGCCGTTGATAGGCAAGCTCGCAGACACGATGGGGAAATTTAAATTATTCGCGATAGGTTCGGTGATTAGCATAGCCATGGTTGCTATTTACACCCGCATGGGCATCACGCCTCTTTGGGTTTGTATTGTATTAAACATTATTTTGTTTGCCGGAATCAACGCAAGAATGATTTCTGCTTCGGCTCTTACGTCAGCTATTCCTTCGATGCCAGATAGAGGCGCATTTATGAGTATCAACTCTTCGATTCAACAAATCTCCGGAGGCATTGCTTCTTTTATTGCTGGATTGATTGTGATTCAATCACCAAGCGGTAATCTCCAGCGATATGATACTCTTGGATACGTGGTTATTGGAAGTATGATCGTTGCAACCGCTATGATCTACTGGTTAGATAATTTCATTACTCAGAAATTATCTAGAGAAAAAAGCAACGCATAAAAAAAGGGAGCTTTTCGGCTCCCTTTTTATTTTATTAATCAGATACTATCCAATCGCTACGCGCTTGAACTCCACCACCGTTAATCCTTTGGTGATGCTATCCAAGTATTGAGCCACTGTCTTTGAACTGTCTTTCACAAAAATTTGTGGTAACAATGTGTTGTCTTTAAAGAACTTGTTCAATTTGCCTTGCGCAATCTTCTCTACCATGTGCTCTGGCTTACCTTCCGCTAAAATCTGAGCTTTCGCAATTTCAAGTTCTTTTTCAATCAAGGTCTTGTCCACTTCAGTTTCATTTACAGCCACAGGATTCATCGCAGCAATTTGCATACCTACATCCTTACCAGCCTCGGTTACATCCTTGCCGTTCACACCTTTCAACGAAACCAACACACCTAATTTGCTTCCTGCGTGGATGTAAGGAACAACCGCTTCACCTTTCATATGAACGAAAGAGCTTACTTCTAATTTTTCTCCGATTTTTCCAACCAACTCGGTTATCTTGTCATTCAATGTCAATCCACCCACTTGCTCAGCCAACAAAGCTTCTTTAGTAGCAGGTTTCTTTGTAAAAGCAGTTTCTGCAATCAACTTACCCAAATTTTGGAACTCATCGTTTTTCGCTACGAAGTCTGTTTCGCAATTCAAGGCAATCAAAACAGCTTCTGTGTTGTCGCCTGCAACTTTGATAAACACAGAGCCTTCTTTTGCGTCTTTATCAGAGCGGGAAGCAGAAACTTTCTGTCCTTTCTTTCTTAATATTTCAATCGCTTTTTCGAAATCACCTTCGGCTTCGGTCAAAGCTTTTTTACAATCCATCATACCCGCGCCAGTCATAGTGCGGAGTTTGTTCACGTCTTGTGCGCTAATCATATTATTTATCTATTAAATTTTACGTTACTAATTATTCTAAAAAAGAAAACATCGACTTTTCGAGCCGATGTTTCTATTATTTTCAATCGGCAATTGACAAAATCAGTTGACAACTCATTGTCAATTGGCCATTGTCAATTGACTCTTAATTTGTTTCTACTGTTTCGTCTACTTTTTTCTTATCCTCCTCCTCTTTCTTCAAGCCAGCTTCTTCTTTGTCTTTCTTACGCTCCATCAAAGCTTCTTCAATGGCTTTTCCTAAGTGACCTGTTATGATTGAGATCGATTTGAAAGCATCGTCATTTGCAGGGATCGGGAAATCGATATTCGAAGGATCTGAGTTGGTATCTACCATCGCAAACACCGGAATATTTAATTTCTGAGCTTCTGCTACAGCGATATGCTCACGCTTTACGTCAATCACGAAAAGAGCTGCAGGAAGGCGATTTAAATCCGTGATACCCCCTAACAATTTCTCCAATTTCGCTTTCTCACGAGTAACCATCAAACGCTCACGCTTCGCTAAGTTGTTGAAGGCTTCGTCTTTCATCAACTTGTCAATCTGCGCCAATTTCTTCAATGACTTGCGGATTGTAGCAAAGTTGGTAAGCATACCTCCCAACCAGCGCTCAGTTACGTAAGGCATGTTCAGGCGGGTAGCCTCTTGATTGATGATGTCTTTAGCTTGCTTTTTAGTTGCAACGAACATGATCTTACGACCTGAACGTACGATGTTTTTAATCGCAAACGTGGCCTCTTCCAAGCATTTCAATGTCTTGTTCAAGTCAATGATATGAATACCATTGTTTTCCATGTAGATGTACTCGGCCATCTTTGGATTCCACTTTCTGGTCAAGTGTCCAAAATGAACACCTGCATCCATCAAACTCTGAGTTGTTATTTTCTCTGCCATGCTTATCGATTAACGCTTGCTGAATTGGAATCTTCTTCTTGCTTTTCTACGACCTGGTTTCTTACGTTCAACCATGCGTGAATCGCGGGTCATCAATCCTTCTTTTTTCAAAGCCGGACGATTTTCGTTGTTGATCGTAACCAATGCTCTGGCAATAGCCAAACGAATGGCTTCTGCCTGCCCTTTGGTTCCACCACCTTCTACATTCACATTTACATCGTAGTTGGCATCTTGCTTCACGATTGTAAGTGCTTGCTTCACAGTAGTTTGAAGAATTTCTGAAGGGAAATAATCTTTTAACTCTCTCTCATTAATAACGATTTGACCTTTGCCCGGCTGCATGTAAATACGAGCTACCGAGGTCTTTCTTCTTCCGATGGTGTTGATT
>JABFSO010000301.1 GCA_013140555.1 Cyclobacteriaceae bacterium
CGCTCTAGCCAGCTGAGCTAATCCCCCTCGTATTAATTTTTTCAAAGTTCAATCGCTGACCTTCCCGAATGCTTTCGGGACGCTCTAGCCAGCTGAGCTAATCCCCCGTAACTTCCGGCAAATATATTTCAAAATCCAATTAAGCCAAACTTTCAGCCGCCATCGCTAGCCCATAATGGCAATCATTTTCACGATTTGTTGTCCCAACTCGCGTGATCCTGAAATACGAATACGCTGAAGAGCCTCTAGCGAAGGTAACCCTTTCGTAAAAAGCTTCCAAGCATCTTCAGCTTCCAACTCAACTTCCGCCACGGGTGGTTGACTCGATTCATCCATCACCCATCTGTTCGCGGAGTAGCGGATGCTCCACGTGCCACCGTTTTCTCCTAAAACTTTTATCCTCAATAGATCACCTTCATTCGTCTTTATCGACTGATAGGCAACTGGCAATGCGCGCATG
Source organism: Cyclobacteriaceae bacterium (assembly GCA_013140555.1). GTDB lineage: Bacteria > Bacteroidota > Bacteroidia > Cytophagales > Cyclobacteriaceae > ELB16-189. The sequence continues at coordinate 461 of JABFSO010000301.1, forward strand.
AAAGTATCTATCACCGGATAAAACAATTCACGTTCCATCAAGCCGCCAACACCTACCGCCTCACGAATCTGCTTTTGGTGATGCCACTTCTCCGTGTATTCTCTTGCTATGTGAAACCAATTTTGTGATTCCGTTTCGCCTGCCCACGCTACCGAAAATAGGGCTTTAGTAGAAGGATCCAGCGACTGCAATACATCAACATATTCTTTGCCGGATTTCTCCAAAAGATCGATTAACACTTTGGGACTTACTCGCTTAAAACTGTTTACCCAATCAGCATTCAATTGATTCAGATAATTGACTAAGTCCTGATAGGAGTTAACGCCTTCCGGCTTTGTACCAAAATAGCCATCACGCAACATCGATAATGTGCGAATATTTCCATCCAGTAAATGAGCGGCAATATCTTTTACCGTCCATTGTTTTGCCAAGGTTGACTTGTGCCAATCTTCGGGCTTGAGCGACTTTAATAAAGTGATAAGTTCACGGTCAAGTCGCTCGAACAGATGAATTGTAGGTATAGGAATCTTCATAAAAGCGTGCTACAAAGGTAGCTTTTGAACTGGGAATAATGTCAGATCCAAAAGCTCTGTATGTCGCACTACCTGCACATCAATCATGGTCAACACTTCCTTGCGCGTTAGTTCTTTAAACAACTGATTCAAGCTATTTATCGGTTTGTTATTGAAGGTCACGATCAGATCACCCTCTTTAATTTGCGAACGCGAAGCAGGAGAATCTTTTTCAATGCCTACCACAAACAGCGCTTTGTCATTGACGAGGTGATAGTGCCTTTTAATTTTGGGATTCAGGTTTACCTCTTGAAGTTGAAAGCCCAGATAAGCTTTAAATACTTTACCTGTTTTCACCAATTGACTGCCAATTTCTTTGGCTGTGTTGATATTCACCGAAAAGCTGAGTCCGTTTGCTCCCTGAATGATGGCGGTGTTTACACCGACTACTTCGCCTTGTGTGTTGATGAGCGGCCCACCGGAGTTGCCCGGATTCAAAGCTGCATCCGATTGAATGACGTTGTCGACTAACATTCCATTTTGTGATCGGAGTGTTCTACCCAATGCACTTACGACACCAGCGGTAACCGTGTGTTGATAACCGAGCGGATTGCCAATGGCCACTACAAATTGACCTATTTGTAATTGCTCAGCATCGCCTAACTGCGATACGGAATAACCTTCCGAATAGATTTTTAAGACAGCCAAATCCGTGTCCGGATCCTGACCGATTAATGTTGCCTCAATCTCATTTTCATTCAGCAGCGATACCATGATGCGATCTGCGCCATTCACCACATGACTATTGGTGAATATCAATCCATCCGAAGAAAAGATAAATCCTGATCCACTGCCAGCACGTTTCAGTTGCCCCTTGTCTTTTTTGTAGATGTCAATCTTAACTACTGCGTTTTTTACCAAAGCCACGGCATCAATTATCATTTGCGAGAATGTATCCATAGTAATTTACTTTTGACAGGGGTGATCAAATATCCTTCCGAAGTAAAGATTCGGTAATAATGTCCAATATAATCTGTCAAATTGGTAGGATATTGGTAACTATTGCTTGTATTTATTAAATTCGTAAACTTTACCAATTATTGTCTCCTCATGGCTAAGCTAAAGAACATTGTCAAACAGCTCTCTGAAAAGGATTACGCAGAAATATACGATTCGCTGATGGAGAGCAACGCAGAGAAATCGGCCTACCTCTTAAAAGCCTTGCGTGAAAGACAACTGTCGGACAGTAAGATAATGGTAGAGCTGGAAGTAAATGCGAACGCTTATTACACTTTGCGCTCGCGCCTTAACCAAAAAATTGAAGAGCATCTGCTACAGCAGATGGAAAGCCCCCGCACCGACTTGTTACGAAAGGTGGCCAACCTAAATGAAGTACTCTTTACGAAGAAGAAGACTATTTCCATTGCGACACTCAAGAAATTAGAGAAGGAATTGCTGGACTATGATTTGGCTAGTGAACTAACCGTAGTTTATAAGTCATTGAAGAAGCTGCATATCAACTCACCCGACTATTTCACCTATTCGCAACTCTATAATCGACATGTGGCGTACATGCTGGCGGTAGATAAGGCGGAAGATTTATTGGCGGACTACTTCAAGAAATATGGTAGCTTTTATCTAAGTGCCGATGAAACGGAGAAGTTGGGATTGGAACTGTTGATTAAAGAGATGCAAAACGTGGCGAAATTATATGATTCGCACCGATTGTACATTTATCAGAGTTGCATGATTGTATTTCATAAACTCTTTATTGAGAAAGATGACAATATGCAGCGTTCAGGTGAATCGATAGAGGACATCTTTGCCCACGCGCAAAAAATATTTGAGACGTACAATCTGGATCCGCTCTATTTTCACCTCAATCTCGTTTTTGAATTTTTACACTTAGAATACTACAATCACTACAAAGTATATCGCCAGGCTGAAAAGTATTTTGAGGAAGTAAACGATGCGGCAGGCAACCTATTGGTTAATTATCCAACGTTCACATTTTCCTCTCAATTTCTGATCTCCAAAATGGAGCGGAATTTACGATTGGGAATAGAGCGTGAACTATACATTGAGAACGAACGTATTTTTGCAGATATCGAGCCCGACCCAATGGATGTGCCAAAGCACGTGATCTATGTGGTGTACAGGGCATTGGCAAGCTATTACATTGGCAAAATTGATGAAGGGGCCAAGTTATTGAATACTCTCATCAATGAGGTGAGCCTTAAAAAATACCCAATCGCCCAAATGGAGATCAAAGCCGTGCTAGCTTTGTTCTACTGTTTTCTCCATGATTTTGAACTCTTCAATCAACAGAGCAACAGCATTCAGCGGCAAATTCGCACATTGGGTAAAGATGAGTGCGAAAATGTGTTGCTGTTTTTAAAGATTTTGAAAACAGCTACCAGCGAAGCGAAGAAAGATAAAGCAAAGAAGATCACCGCAATTATTCCAAAATTCAAAGAAATCAAGGTGGGCTATTTTGCGCCTACTGCGCTGATTAAAATGGACGAGGCTTTTGTAGATAGCCTGGTGGCTATTGAAACAGAAGGCGATGAGAATTAAACTTCTAGATTGATAATACTTTCGTGTGAAAGCGGCTTGTTTAAATAAAGCTTCACATTCGTGTATTTCTTTGAGCGGTTAAAATCCTGGGGATTAATTGAAGATGTAAGCATTACAATTTTGCATTTCTTCTTGGCTACGTTGCTCAGTTTCTCAAATTCATCCAAAAACTGAAATCCATCCATTAAAGGCATGTCTATATCCAAAAAGATAATGTCTGGAAGCACCTTATCTGCAACATCCATCTTCTCCATATTTCTCAGAAACTCGATAGCGCTCTTGGCACCGGTGTGAGTGTAAATATTTTCTGTAATCGCAGCCGCCTCTATCATTTTTTGGTTAATGAGATTGTCAATTTCATTATCGTCAATCAACATGACGGTTCTGTATTTTTGAGCAGCCATAAGTAGGGATTATATTTTCAATTTAGGATTATTGGCATCATTTTCCAAATGACAATTAGATATCGAATTTAATGCCTTGTGCCAGTGGCAAACTGCTACCGTAATTAATGGTATTGGTTTGCCTGCGCATGTACACTTTCCATGAATCAGAACCTGATTCCCTTCCACCACCGGTTTCTTTTTCACCACCAAATGCACCACCAATCTCTGCCCCTGAGGTGCCAATGTTCACATTCGCAATGCCACAATCAGACCCAGCGTGCGACAAGAACTTTTCCATTTCTTGCATGTGATTGGTAATTATCGCTGATGATAAACCTTGTTTTACTCCGTTTTGTAGTTCAATCGCTTCTTCGATGGTTGAGTATTTGATCAAGTATAAGATAGGTGCGAAGGTTTCTTGTTGAACAATTTCAAAATGGTTTTCTACCTCCGCAATGGCAGGCTTTACATAACATCCTGACTCATAGCCTTTGCCGGAAAGCACACCGCCATTTACCACAAAGGTGCCGCCCTCCGCTTTTACTTTTCGCAACGCTTCGCGATACGTTTTCACAGCCAGTTGATCAATCAGTGGACCAACATGGTTGTTTTGGTCGAGTGGATTGCCAATGCGTAAATGAGCATACGCATTCTTCAAACGAGACTTAACTTCGTTGTAAACCTTTTCGTGTACGATCAATCTACGGGTGGTAGTGCAACGTTGTCCTGCAGTTCCAACTGCGCCAAACAAAGCGCCACGGATAGCTACTTCCAGATTTGCATTTTCGGAAATAATGATGGCATTATTTCCACCTAACTCCAGTAAAGCTCTTCCTAGTCGCTCACTCACTGTGCGCCCCACGGCTTTACCCATGCGCACCGATCCTGTTGCTGAAACCAATGGAATCGCCTCGTTAGTACACATCAACTGACCAATTTTATAATCGCCATTTACAATGCATGATACGCCCTCGGGTACATTATTTTTGGCAAATACCTTCGAGATGATATTTTGACAAGCGATACTGCAAAGCGGAGTTTTTTCAGATGGTTTCCAAATGCACACATCGCCACAAACCCACGCCAACATCGTATTCCATGACCAAACTGCCACTGGAAAATTAAATGCAGAAATAATTCCTACAATACCGAGTGGATGGTATTGTTCGTACATTCTATGTTGTGGTCTTTCGGAGTGCATTGTCAAGCCATTCAATTGACGAGACAAGCCAACGGCAAAATCGCAGATGTCGATCATCTCCTGCACTTCGCCTAATCCTTCCTGATAGGATTTACCCATTTCATACGAAACCAACTTGCCGAGTGGCTCTTTGTATTTGCGAAGCGCTTCTCCAATCTGACGCACCACTTCACCGCGCTTAGGTGCAGCCACTAATCTCCATTCCTTAAATGCTTTTTCAGCCTGCTGCACCACCTTTTCAAATGCTTTGTCATCGGTAGATTGCACTCGTCCGATCAACTTACCGTCTACGGGTGAATAAGAAGAAATAGAGGCGCCTTTAGAACGAAGCCAGTTCTTTCCTGTGGAAGTACCTTGATTGGTTGATTTTACACCCAAAGTGGCAAGGGCTTCTTTTATACCGAAATTTTGCATACGATTTTTTTGAAATGGTCGGCAAATCTAAGCAGATTTTAGCTAACCAGTAAGAGTATATCCAAACAAGGCAATTACAGCACTATGGAGGCCATTACCATTCAATGGCAAACACGCCCTTTTCTCCATTCTCGTGCAAACCTTCAATCAGCACTCCGCCCTTTTTTAACTCTAAAATGCGATTGAGGTCAGCCACATTATCAATGGGCGCTTTATCGATATGCGTGATGATGAAGTTTTCTTTCGCACCTGCTTTCTTCCACTTTCCTTCATCGACATTTTTTAATAAGACACCTCCATCCAGATTTAACTGTGTGAGGCGTGAATAGGAGATGTCTTCGAAGCGGGCACCTTCCAGCAAGTAGTCCACCTCTGGCTTTTTCATTTGAACGGTGCCGTCATATTTTTTTAAGACTGCCTGCACGTGATGATCGGTATTACTTCTACGGTAAGTTACCTCAATGGCTTGTCCAGGCCGGTTGCGCGCTACCCACTCTTGCATTTCGCTAACACCACTTACTGCATGACCGTTGATGGCTGTGATTACATCGCCAGCTGCAATGCCTGAAACTTCTGCAGCGCTACCTTTGTTGACAGCGCGTACGAAAACACCTTGCACCACATCCAGTTTTTCTTCATCGGCCAATTGCGCATCTACGTCATTAATTTGAATACCGAGAAGCCCGCGTTGCACTTCGCCATACTCTAGCAAATCATCCATAATTTTCTTAACCAGACTGACCGGAATAGCAAACGAATATCCAGCGTACGCACCAGTAGATGTTGCAATGGCCGAATTGATTCCAATCAACTCGCCTTTTAAATTCACCAATGCCCCACCGCTGTTGCCCGGGTTTACGGCTGCATCGGTTTGAATAAATGATTCGATCTGAAGATTATTTTTATCGCGAAGGATGCCGATGTTTCGCGCGCGGGCGCTGATGATGCCCGCAGTTACAGTTGAATTCAAATCAAATGGATTGCCAATGGCGAGCACCCACTCTCCGAGAGTAAGTGTATCTGAATTTCCGTATTTAACAAAGGGTAAATTGCGTGCTTTTATTTTTAAAAGAGCCAGATCAGTGCTGGGATCTTTCCCAATTAGTTTGGCAAAATACCGCTGATTGTTATTCATCACCACCTCAATAGAAGTAGCATCTTCAATGACATGATGATTAGTTACAATATACCCATCGTCTGAAATGATGACCCCAGACCCACTTGATTGGGCATGCGGATTCATGTAACTATCTAGTGCATTTAAGCTGAAGCTGCCCAACCCGAAAACGGTGCGGATATGTACAACGGCAGGCGTAACAGACTTAGCCGCATGTTCAAAATTGACGGCTCCTGAAAACCGGGTTGAAGAATCGGTGAGATAGTTAACCGCTTTCAGATTTTGCCTTTGCTCAATGGAAGTATAACTTGGCTGATCACCCAAATACCGGATAGTCATCATTGCACCCACAATTGACCCAATGAAGGCAGAACAAATCACCAGCAAAATCAACAACGTGCGTTTCATCAGTTTACTAATTTTATTTTCTGGAAGGTACAGCCTTCCTTCAAATTTTGAAAGACGATTAAAATGAAAGGGGCACCTTCTTGCGAAGGCGCCCCAACCCACCACCTAAACCAACCTAATTAATTTACCTTGATGGTTTGCTTCAAGGTTTTCTTTTCATCTTTTGGAATGGTTAACTCCAAAATTCCCTTATCGTACTTCGCATTGATTTTCGAAGGATCTACATTTTCAGGCAGTGCGAATGCACGACTGAAAGAACCGTAGTTGGTTTCGACAGAATGATAGTTTTTATCTTTCTTCTCATTCGAAAACTTACGCTCACCGCTCACGGTCAGGTAATTGTCTTTCAACTCAATGTTGAAATCTTCTTTGTTTAAACCGGGCACAGCAAAATGAATTTCAAAAGCCTGCTCGTTTTCCAAGACATCTACTTTTGGAACGAAGGCGCTGCCTCCGGCACGAACCATTGAATCATTAAAGAAACGGTCTACCAGATTGCTGAATGAAGTTGGTACAAAATCATTCGCGTTATAACGGATGATGCTCATAGTATTTTTTTTGTTTTTTGGTTGAACATGAATTTTAAACTTCTGAACACCCTATCTGTAAAAAATGTACCACAAACAGTTTTACGCTTTTTGTAAGACATTATGGCTTAATAATACCCGAATTAGTCAATAAATGAGTCATTATGTCTGATAAATTACTGAATGGATAAAGAAAATTCGTCAGTTGGCCAGGGAGATATTCATGGGCAATCCTTCCTTGGCTTTTTTTAGGATGGCATTTTGTGCGGGAATTTTTGGGTCGAGTTCCATAAACTCCTTGACCGAAAGCTGAGCCCGCTCGGCATATAATTCATAGTATGCTTTTTGAATCTGATCTAAAGCATAAATGAAAGTTTCATGAGAAGCGCTCCGATCCGCTTTCAGGGAGATGACAGCTTTCTCGGGCCTTTCACTCCAATGTGAATTTTTGTTTTTGTTGAGTATAAATTCCTGAATTTCCGGAGATACAGAATTTAAATTGGGATAGTTTTTTTCTTCAACCAGAAACTCGTTGTGCGAGTTGATATGAATCGAAAAAATATTGCGGCTATGGTAGTCCGCCACATGATCGCTCCATTCCGGAAGGATCATTGTGAGACCCTTGTGCGTATCGATCACAGCAGTCATTAGAAAAAATGTAAGCAATAGAAAAGCAATGTCGGCCATTGAGCTTGTGCTCACTTCGGCCGCAGGGCGGTGCGTCTTCATAAAGTGTGGAGTTTAGAAGGATAATCCTGCTATTAGAAAATGGTCACACCAGCCTTCAAAAAAAACATTTCGTTCTCCCAATTAAATGTAAATTTGCCGGAATGATTTTTCAGTACCCTTCTTTCTTGTGGGCATTAGCAGCGTTGGCAATACCAATCATCATTCACCTCTTTAATTTCCGAAAAACCATCACTGTTTATTTCTCGTCTACCCGTTTTTTAAAACAGGTAAAACAAGAAACAACACAAAAGCGCAAACTCAAGCAGTATTTGGTGTTGGCTTCACGGCTTTTGTTTTTGCTTTTTTTAGTGTTGGCATTTGCTCAGCCTTTTTTGCCGGCCAGTGAGCAGGTGGCCGATCAGAAAAGAGTGACTATCTATCTGGATAACTCGTTGAGTATGTCCACTCCGGTGGCTGAGAAGACCCGCGCACTGGACGATGTCATTCAACGAGCGCGAGAAATTGTAGATGTCTTTCCTGCAGACGTTCAGTTTCAAATCATCACGAATGATTTTGCACCATTCTCCAATTCATTTAAAGCAAAAGCCGAGGTAGTTGATTATTTATCGCAAGTAAGGTTATCGTCCATCAGCCGACCAGCTTCCGAAATTGCAGCGCGTATACTTCAACGCAACACCTCATTTTTTTGGCTTTCCGATTTTCAGGCTTCTAGCTTTGGCAAAGGAGTTACTTTGGATTCTACCTTAGCCACGAAACTCATTCCAATTACGTTCAACAAACCTTCCAATGTTTTTATCGATACGCTCTATTTAGAAAATCCATTCGTAATTGGTGGTGAGAAAAATTCAGTGAAGGTTCAATTGCGCAACCAAGGCGAAAAGCGTGTGGAAGGACTGATCACAAAACTGTTTGTAAACAATGTGCAGACATCGGCTGTAACGGTAGATATGGAGCCCAACAGTTCACAGCTTGTTTCATTTGATTTGCCTGGTTCATTAAAAGGAGTAAGTCGTGCGATGGTTTCTTTCAGCGATTATCCGGTAAGCTTCGATAATGAGTTTTATTTTACATTAAACTATTCCGGCAAATTGCGTGTAATCGAAATCAAATCCTTACAGGGAACAACTTCGGTGGAGCGCGTTTTCGGAAACAAAGAATTGTTTTCCTTAGCCTCTTTTCCTTCCACCAATATCAATTACAACCTGCTAGCCGCTGCTGATCTGATCGTAATTAATCAATTAGATAAAATCGATCCAACCTTGCAGGCCGCTCTCACCAATTTGAAAGAAGCTACTTCTATTGTTGTCATCCCCAGTTCGAAATTGGATATTGCCAATTACCGGGCATTTTTAGGAAATTCAATTTCTATTTTGAATGAGAAGAATCTGATTCCACTCAACACGCCCGATTTTCAAAATCCGTTTTTTCAAAATGTATTTGAAGATAAAAATCCAACCATGGCAATGCCGGTGGCTACCAAACTTCTCGATTGGGGCAATGACCGATCGGCATTACTTCAATTAAAAGATGGAAGGCCTTTTCTTTCAAAAGTTGGCAGCTATTATGTGATGGCTTGCCCACTGGATAAACCATTCTCTGATTTTAGTCAGCATGCCTTATTTGTTCCGGTTATGTATCGCCTGGCAGCGTTAGCCAATCGGAGCCAACAGTTGCCGTATTATAGTTTGTCAGCACCTACCGTATCGATTTCAGCAGACAGTATCAATGGCGATGAGCCGGTGAAGATGAAAGGTAAAGTTGAGGTAATACCATCACAGCGAAAAATTAGCAACCGACTTGTGATGGAAATGCCCAAATATGAACTGGAGAAGGGGTTTTACAATTTAGAGTTTAGAGGCGACACACTGGATGTAGTAGCTTACAATCTCGATAAGTCAGAATCGTATTTACAAACCTTGAAATTGGATGAAGTGAAAGCTCGGCTAGGCGGACATGCTTCCATCTCACTTTTCGATACGGCCCAATTGGATGATTTTCGCACGGAGTTGAAAAATCGCTATTTGGGTACACCACTCTGGAAATATGCGTTGATTTTATCATTGTTTTTTTTACTCGCAGAAGTACTTTTGTTACGATTCTTAAAATAATTAGTGAATGAAAATCCTGATCCAATCGGCTAAGATTATTTCGAAAGGTTCGCCTCATCATCTTAAAAAAAGAAATGTGCTTATTAACTCAGGGCGCATTGCTGAAATTGGGGATAAGAATTATCAGGCGGACAAAGTGATTGATGCCGATGGAATGGTGCTGAGTGCCGGCTGGATGGATCTGGGAGCTTATTGCGGAGACCCCGGCTTGGAGTACAAAGAAGATTTGGTTTCGATTGGCAAGGCGGCAGCGGCCGGAGGATTCACAGAGATTGTCTTGTTGCCCAACACACAGCCAACGGTTCAAACGAAAAATGAAGTCAGTTATATTACTCAAAACAACGCTTCGCGATTAGTGCAACTTCATCCAATGGCTGCTGTGACTAAAAGTTGCAAAGGAGAAGAGCTTACGGAAATGATTGATTTGCACGAAGCTGGAGCAGTGGCATTTTCGGATGGGTTAAAATCCATTTGGCATACGGATTTATTTTTGAAAGCCTTACAGTACCTGCAAAAATTCAATGGTGTTTTGATTGATCACCCAGAGGATAAATGGCTAAGCATGTTTGGTCAGATGCATGAAGGAATTACCAGCACCGCGTTGGGCTTGAAGGGAATACCTCGAATTGCCGAGGAGGTTGCTGTGCGGAAGAACTTGGAATTGTTGGAGTATGCCGGAGGACGCTTGCACATTGCACATATTTCTACTGCGCGTTCGGTGGAAATGATTCGCGCAGCTAAGAAAAAAGGACTGGAGGTAAGCTGCGACATAACAGGCTATCAGGCATTATTGGATGATAGCTTACTCACAGATTTCGATACCAATTATAAACTAAGTCCCCCCTTACGGGAAAAATCAGACAACGATGCGTTGATAAAAGGATTGAAAGAAGGTGTCATCGATGTGCTTACATCCGGGCATTTGCCGCAAGATGATGAAAGCAAGCTCCTCGAATTTGATCAGGCGGAAGTAGGTATTATCAACTTGCAGACATTTGCTTCGCAAGTAGCTACGCTGAGTAAATCGGTGGAGATAGAAGCATTAATTGAAAAAGTAACGAGCGCTCCACGTGCTATTCTGAATATGGAGGTGCCAAAGATAGAAGAAGAAGCCAAAGCCAATTTGACTTTGTTTGATCCAAATGCAGAGTGGACGTTTACCGCCAAATCGAATCTGTCAAAGTCGAAAAATTCCCCATGGATTGAAAAAGAATTGAAGGGCAGAGCTGTAGCTGTATTTAATAATAATAAACACTGGATGGATGTTTAAGAGTTGGTCGCCACTGGCACGTATTTCCATTCGAAATGGATTGATTGCGGGATTGCTGGGTTTTGTATTGCTGTTGGGTCTGTACTTCATGGGCAAGCATCCAATGTTATTCATGATCTTTTTCGATTTTAGAATCTTGCTTTTCGCCATTTTCATGACGTTGACTCTGAAAGAAATCAGAGACAATTATCAGGATGGGATTATATTCTTCTGGCAGGGGATGATAGCCAATTTAATCTTTACGATCGTTTTTTCAGTACTCATATTTGGATTGATATGGTTGCTTTGTCAATTCTATGAGCCATTTTTGGAGAATTATATTACCAACGCTCTCGAGCAGTTGGCAACCGTAGAAGAAGAAATTGTGAAGCAGTTAGGAAAAAAAGCCTATGACAGTAATTTTCAGTCGATGGCTGCTACTAATGGGTACGTTTTAGCTAAACACTACTTATGGCAGAGCTTTATTATCAGCTTTTTTTTAAGCATAATAATATCTGTAATTTTAAGACGGCAACCGAAGATTGATAAAGAATGACAGAGTCTAACCAAATCAAAAAGCTATTCAGCCTACATATATCGCTGAAGTTTGGCTTGTTGTGTTCGGTAGTGTTGGCACACCTAAGTTATAAAAAGCATGAAGATGATCTTATAATCATCTCAGTCTTTACGCAGAAAAAAAACCCAGAAACATTCTCATAACTATAACCTTAAAAACAAATTTTATGGAAGAATCAAACGAACGACCAACATTATTGAAGCACGCAATTAAATGGGGTCTCATCTTAGGCGGAGTCAGCATTGTTTTGAGTATTTTGTTTTATGCCATTGATTACCGATTGATGGTATTGTTTAAGACTTTACTTATTAGTTTGGCAATCTATCTGGGAGTAACAATTTATAGCGGTATAGATTACAGAAAGTCAATTGGAGGTTTCATCCCATTTGGTAAAGCCTTCCAACATGCCTTTTTGGTATTAGCTATTTCTGCTTTAGTTGCGACTGTCTATAATTTTGTATTATACAATGTTATTGATACAGAACTTCCAAAGAAACTAACAGAGGCATCAATGGATAATGCGCGCGAAATGATGCAAAATTTTGGAGCGCCAGAAGATAAAATTGAAGAGGAGTTAGCAAAAACTGAGGAAAGAACTGCGGGACAATTTACTGTCAGTGGCCAGTTAATGGGGTATGGTGTCATACTAATATTTTCCGCAATCATGGCGCTAATTTCAGGGGCGATTGTCAAAAAAAATGAACCTGTAGACTTTTAATGAATATCTCCGTAATCATTCCTGCAAAGGACGAAGAAGAATCGATTCCTGAATTGAGTCAGTGGATTAGCCGTGTGATGAACTCACACGGCTTTTCTTATGAAGTCATTTTTATTGATGATGGAAGCACCGATGGCACCTGGGAAGCTATCCGAAAAATCAATCAGGAGAATCCTGCTTTCAAAGGATTTAAATTCAACCGAAATTTTGGTAAGGCTGCTGCTTTGCACACCGGCTTTAAAGCAGCCAAGGGCGAGGTAGAGATTACCATGGATGCTGATTTACAAGACAGCCCCGATGAAATTCCGGAGTTGTATAAGTTGATCAAAGAACAAAAATTTCATTTGGTAAGTGGCTGGAAGAAAAAGCGCCACGATCCTATTTCGAAAACACTCCCCTCTAAATTTTTTAATGCTGTCACCAGCAAAATATCAGGCATCAAACTCCACGACTTCAATTGTGGATTGAAAGCTTATGA
>JABFSO010000088.1 GCA_013140555.1 Cyclobacteriaceae bacterium
TTGTAAAAGAGCATGGTACGTTGCCCTATCCGGAAGGAACCGCTTGTGCTTCGGTACTACAAGCAGGGGAGAAGGGGGGAGACTTTGCCAAGACAGCCTTCATCGGAATGGGCGTAGCATTTGCATACGCCATTTTGCAAAAGGTATACCACGTCATTGCAGAGACGCCTTCGTTCGTAACAAGCCAGGTAAATAAGTTCTGGCCTTCGGCTGCCATGCGTGGCGAGATCACGCCTGAATATTTAGGTGTTGGTTACATCATTGGCTTTCGCATTTCCGGTGTGTTAGTAGCAGGTTCTGTTTTAGCTTGGTGGGCTATGACTCCATTACTGGCAACTTTAGTGCCTGCAGATACCATTGCCACGCAGTTGGTGAAGTTGGGATACCTCGCAGACATTGCCAAACCGGGCGGACCCGGAAGTTGGGATCCTGCCACACATACTTTTGGCAGCTATGCCGATGCTATTTACCGTGCTTACATTCGTCAGATTGGTGCGGGTGCTGTAGCAGCGGGCGGATTCATCACTTTGATGAAAACCATTCCTACGATCATCAGCTCCTTCCGCGAAAGCGTTAGTTCACTGAAAGAAAAAGGAGAAGCAGGTGTGTTGCGCACCGACCGCGATTTGTCTTTCAAAGTTGTGATTGTGGGTAGTCTCGTTTTGATTGCTGTGCTCGCCATTATGCCCAATATTCCGGGCGAAAGCATCCTGCAGAAATTATTGATCGGTGTGCTGATTATTGTGTTTGGATTTTTCTTCGTCACCGTGGCGAGTCGCATTGTAGGTTTGGTAGGTTCGAGTAACAGCCCCATTTCGGGTATGACCATCGCTACGCTGATGGGCACTTGTTTAATTTTCACTGCCGTGGGATGGAGCGGTAAATTGTTTGAGCCGCTGGCGCTAGTGGTAGGTGGAATGATTTGTATCGCTGCCGCGAATGCGGGGGGTACTTCGCAAGATTTGAAAACGGGTTACATCATCGGAGCAACGCCTCGCTATCAGCAACTGGCTCTATTCATTGGCGCGATAGTTTCTTCAATTGCCATCGGATTAGTGGTGATGATTTTGGATACACCGACTGAAGCGATGAAAGCGCAAGGTATTACGCACGCGATCGGCAGCGATTTGTATTCCGCTCCGCAAGCGACCTTGATGGCAACACTCGCACGTGGCATTCTTTCCTTCAACCTCGATTGGCAATTTGTAATGGTAGGCGTATTTATTGCTGTGATGATTGAGTTGTGCGGCATCAAAGCGCTGGCATTTGCGATTGGTTTGTACTTACCGCTTGCTACGACTTTACCTATTTTCATTGGCGGTGCCATTAAAGGATATGTAGACTATCGCAGCGAACAGAAAAATGAAAAGAAAGAAGAAGATGATCTGGGCAAAGGAAGTTTGTTTGCTACGGGATTGATTGCCGGTGGCGCTTTGACCGGAGTTTTTGTTGCTATACTAACTGTCTTTCAACCCGACTTGATGGGTGCAGTCAATATGGAGCATTCCATTTCCGGTGCATTGGGGCAATCGCTTTATTACCTGATAGGCGTTTTATTCTTTGGCGCGATGAGTGCTTGGCTGTATATAACAGCTATTAAAAAAGATGGCTAATACGTTGAGGTATTAGCCATCGATAAGTATTTGAATAAGACTTTCAGATTTATATGGATTAACTCGCTCACAGGGGTGGGGGAGTTTTCCTTTTCACGAAAGTGATCTCACGATTACGCTTTTTTCGATTCAGCGTTTAGGTCGATTATCGCTTTCAGGTTTTCCAGCGCATGCTTTTCAGATTCTTCGATCTTCCCATCGGCATTGACGATGTCATACATGTCGGTGTAGATCTTATACTTCTGAGCAAACTTCACCTGATCAAAATGTTTGAAGGTTTCTTTGATGATGGTCATCACCGTTTGGCGATCCAGCTTCTTATAAGCGGCTGCGGCTTCTTCAAACTTAGCTTTCAGGTCAGTTTCACCGGGAAACAGCTTGGTCATTTTAGTAAGAATCACTTCTTCTTCTGATCCATGCATCGATTCATCGGCAAAAGCCATGTGCACGTATAAAAACAGAACGAAGTCAGGAAAGTTAGAATGGATTACCATAGGGGTGTGTTGGTTCGAGTCGCAAGTTAATTAACTGATAAGGCAAAAAAAAGCCCCCATTCGAAAAGGAATGAGGGGCTTTTTATGAGTTTAAATCTTGGATTACATCATTCCGCCCATTCCGCCTCCAGGAGGCATAGAAGGAGCTTCTTTTTCTTCCGGAATTTCAGAAACTACCGCTTCGGTTGTCAATAACAAACCTGCAATAGAAGCTGCGTTTTCCAAAGCAAGACGCGATACTTTCGTAGGGTCGATGATACCCGCTGCGAAGAAGTCTTCGAACTTGTTTTCACCGGCATTGTATCCGTAATCTTTCTTGCCTTCTTTTACTTTATTTACGATTACTGATCCTTCTTGGCCAGCATTTTCTGCGATGGTTCTCAAAGGAGCTTCCAAAGCCAAGCGGATGATGTTTACACCAGTTGCCTGATCTTCGTTGTCAGTTACCACGTTTTTCAATGTTTCGATAGCACGGATGTAAGCTACACCACCACCAGGGATGATACCTTCTTGCACCGCAGCGCGGGTTGCATGAAGCGCATCGTCTACGCGGTCTTTTTTCTCTTTCATTTCTACTTCAGTAGCTGCACCGATGTAGAGGATGGCAACACCACCTGAAAGTTTCGCTAAGCGCTCTTGCAATTTTTCTTTATCGTAATCAGAGGTAGTGATTTCGATTTGAGCCTTGATTTGATTGATACGACCTGTGATTTCGGCTTTCTTGCCGGCACCATTTACAACCGTAGTATTGTCTTTATCAATGTTTACTTTTTCAGCACGACCTAAGTATTCTAACTTAGCGTCTTCCAGCTTCATGCCGGTTTCTTCGCTGATCACTTTACCTCCAGTGAGGATGGCGATGTCTTCCAACATGGCTTTTCTGCGATCTCCGAAACCAGGAGCTTTAACAGCAGCCACACGGAGTGCGCCACGGATTTTATTCACTACCAAAGTGGCCAAAGCTTCGCCTTCTACTTCTTCTGCAATGATCAGCAAAGGCTTGCCAGTTTGAGCTGTAGCTTCCAAAACAGGAAGCAATTCCTTCATAGATGAGATTTTCTTATCGTAGATCAAAATGTAAGGACTATCTAAGTCGGCTTCCATTTTCTCGGTATTCGTTACGAAGTAAGGTGACAAATAACCGCGATCGAATTGCATACCTTCTACCGTTTTTACTTCGGTTTCAGTTCCTTTTGCTTCTTCTACAGTGATTACTCCGTCTTTACCTACTTTCTCCATCGCAGTGGCAATCATCTTACCGATTTCTGCATCACTGTTAGATGAAATAGTAGCAACCTGAGTGATTTCTTGTGATCCTTTGATTTGCTTGGATTGCTTTTTCAAGCTTTCGATTACAGCTTCAACAGCCTTATCGATTCCGCGCTTTAGATCCATTGGGTTAGCACCAGAAGCTACGTTCTTAATTCCATGACCGTAGATTGCTTGCGCTAATACAGTGGCAGTAGTAGTTCCGTCACCGGCTGCATCGGCAGTCTTAGAAGCAACTTCTTTTACCAACTGTGCGCCCATGTTTTCGATAGGGTCTTTCAATTCAATTTCTTTAGCTACTGAAACACCGTCTTTCGTTACGGTAGGAGCGCCAAATTTCTTATCAAGAATTACATTTCTTCCTTTTGGGCCGAGCGTTACTTTTACAGCATTAGCCAACTTATCTACACCCCTTTTAATTCGGTCGCGGGCGGTGGTATCAAATGTGATTTCTTTTGCCATGATGAGTATAATATTTAAATGTTAACGATTATTAATTGTGAGGTTTTGAGATTACATGGTTCCGAAGATGTCGGAATTGCGCATGATCAGGTATTCTTTACCATCGATGGTGATCTCAGTGCCAGAGTACTTTCCGTACAACACCGTGTCGCCTACTTTTACAGTTACAGGCTTATCTTTTAATCCATCGCCAATAGCAATCACTTTGCCTTGTTGGGGTTTTTCTTTTGCTGTGTCAGGAATAAAAAGTCCTGATGCAGTCTTTACTTCTGCGGCTGAAGCTTCTACCAACACGCGGTCTTCGTTGGGTTTGAAATTGATTTTTGCCATATCGATCTGGTTTGTTTAGTTGTTAATAATATTGACTTTTGGTCGCACCCGCTACCTGCTAGAATTGTGCCAATCCATGTTTTTAGCCGATTTTGACACTTTTTAGCGTTTGGGCTGGCAAAGATGTACAATTTTGTCAGCAGTGCAACTCATCCATTGACACAAATGGCAGGAAATGGTTTTCAGTGACTGAAAGCCAATGCCTTATTTATGTAGTAAGCGGTGATGCAGGCAATAAAAAAGCCAACCCGATTAAGAGTTGGCTTCCATATAGATTTTATTCTTGGATTACTTACCTGTGCTGTCCTTAGTAGGAGCAGGAGTAGTAGGAAGAATAGGGGTTGCTTGTTGTTGTTCTTTGGCGCGCTCTAAGATTTCATCGCTTTCTACAGCAGTCGAAGGTGTAGTCATATTGGTAGCCAATGAAAATACCATGATGGCAACGGCAAAACCCCAGGTTAATCGCTCTAATACATCGCCTGTTTTCTTTACGCCAATCAAATTGCTGGCTCCTGAACCGCCAAATCCGCTGGTAAGTCCACCGCCTTTTGAGTTTTGAGCTAAAACAACCAATACTAACAGAACAGAGCTAATGATAGCAAGTACAATAAAGAGAGTATACCACATAAACTTATTTTTTCAGCGCTTCAATTTGGGCTGCAAAGTAAGCTTTTTTTTGTGGAAACTTCCAAATCAGTTTTTTAAGCATTTCTACAGCCTTCTCTTTCTTGCCTTGTTTGAGAAGGATTTCGACCAGTGTTTCGGATACGATGTTATCGCCATAGATGTCGTATTTCTCCGAAAGATCTTCCACTTTGGGTGATACAGATCGGGCCGGACTTATGCTTGGTTGTGTTTTGATAAACTCATCAATGATCTCTATCTGCTCTTTTTGCTTGGGCCCCTCTACGTTGATTTGTTCTTTTGAATGCTTGATTTCCTCAATCAATATTTCATTCTGAACGGGAGGGTCGATGGCAACCACCGGTGTAGTTTTGGATGGGAGAGGTTGATGTGTTTCATTTTCCAGTTGAGTTACTACCTCCTCAAATCGCAGTTTTGATTGTGCCAGATTTTTCAAATCGTCCTGCACTTCGGCATAAAATGCATCTCCCGAAAGGTGTGAAGTCAGATTGACGATTTCCGGAATTTCTGTTACTGGCGCGTATATCGGGGTACTTTCAATAGGTTCAACAGGTGTTGCCACACGAGCTTGACGTGGTGCCGTCATGATT
The DNA here is from genome assembly GCA_013140555.1 of Cyclobacteriaceae bacterium. Lineage (GTDB taxonomy): Bacteria > Bacteroidota > Bacteroidia > Cytophagales > Cyclobacteriaceae > ELB16-189. Next base: position 5,404 of record JABFSO010000088.1, read on the forward strand.
TGACGAAGCACCGACCTATCCGTGCTATAAACTGCACTTTCGTGAAGAAAATGATTGCTATTGGGGAGAAATAAATCTTGTGATGCGCGGGCAGCCAGATGATGAATCAATTGACTGTAAGGATATTGCCTCAGTAGTTCAATAACATTTTCGGCTTCATCTCTATTGAGGGATGTGTAATTGCTGACTACAAGTTGAAATGTATTCTTATTCACAGGTGCTAGGCGTAAAAGTAAATGTAAATGAAAAAGATTGGCCGCGCAACCCTGATTAATCAAGCTTTTGCTATAGAATTATGAACTCTTTACCAATTGGCTAGAGTAGCGTTGAAAATATCGATAAAAATCTGATCAAAAATTTTCTTTTCCAATCCTTCCTGAACGGTGATCAGGTTTTGTTCATTAGGAAAATCTGCATAGAAACTGAAGGTTTTATCCTTAAAGCTGTTTTTAGGAACAATGGTATCCACAAAATTAGCCCGAATGCCGATGGTCAATCGGGTGAGGGCTGCCTGTGTGGGCCGATTGGGGTCTGAACTAGTTACGGGTGCCACAGGAGCCACCGAATATTGAACAATGGTTCCTTCCAGTAGCAATTCGCCATTGGCTGAAACGACCCGCAAGCTGGAGTTTTGCTGGAAGTAGTCTTTGAGTTTGTTGGTGAAATTCTGGCCAAGATTGGCAGGGCCCAAATCGGTATTATTAAAAAACGGTTCAATTTGAATGGTTTTGGCGGTGGTGGCCGCTCCCGATAGCGAATACATTCCGCATCCGGAAAACAAAAACGAAATCAACGAGAGCAATAGAGCACTGGCAATACTCAGTGCGATTCTTTTAACAGGCATTGGGTTATTCTTCAAGTTCGTATTCTTTGATTTTGCGATACAAGGTTCGCTCAGAAATACCCAAATCGCGTGCCGCATATTTACGCTTGTTGTTGTTTTTTCGCAACGCTCGCATAATTAGCTCCTTTTCTTTCTTAACAATGGATAAAGAATCGTCTTCGGCCACGTGTGTAATGTCTTGAACTTCTTCTTGTTCGGCCGGGGTTTCGGTAGGGCGCACCGGATTGATGTTTAACACCATTTCGTTTGATGGCCTTGGCTCTTCATGCCGCAAGCTTTCAAACAACGAGGCATTGTCTTTCAAAATCTGAGCTGCTTCGGCAGGGTTGCCTAAGCTTTCAAGTACTAGCTTTTTAAGATCGTTGACATCCTTCCGCATGTCGAACAATACTTTGTATAAGATATCCCGCTCTGATATGTTTTCGTGTGCTCCCGGTCCGCTGTAAAGCGCTGGCAAGGTCGATTCTTTCGGTAGATACATGGCGAGTGCAGCTGCATTGATCTCCTTTTGATCCGGAGATAAAACCGAAATCTGCTCGACTATATTTTTAAGCTGACGGATGTTTCCAGGGAAACGGTATTTCAGTAATAAATCCTTGGCATCATCTGTTAATGCGATGGGTTTTACCTTGTATTTCTCTGAAAAGTCAGTGGCGAATTTTCTGAATAGTAACTCGATATCACGACCACGTTCCCGCAAAGGAGGAACAAAGATGGGCACGGTGCTCAGTCGGTAGTATAAGTCTTCCCTGAATTTGCCTTGCTCAACTTTATTAAGCAGGTTGACATTGGTAGCACCTACCACGCGTACATCAGTCTTTAGTACTTTCGAAGAACCCACTTTGATAAACTCACCATTCTCTAAAACGCGTAGTAAGCGAGCTTGCGTAGCCAAGGGCATTTCGCCAATCTCATCTAAGAAAATGGTACCGCCATTGGTCACTTCAAAATAGCCTTTTCGCGCTTCATGCGCACCGGTAAACGATCCTTTTTCGTGACCAAACAATTCCGAGTCGATCGTTCCTTCCGGAATGGATCCGCAGTTGATGGCAATAAATTGTCCGTGCTTTCGGGGACTTAACTGATGGATGATTTTAGAGAAAGATTCCTTACCTGAACCGCTCTCTCCGGTAATCAACACGGTCATATCGGTAGGAGCTACTTGCATAGCTACCCGCACGGCATGATCGAGTAATTGGGCATTTCCAATAATGCCAAATCGGTTCTTAATACTTTGAACTTCTGAGTCTAACGCAGCCATTTTTCGTTTTCTATTGGTTTACGATTTTACCAATAAGTGTGCCACCGGTGCAGCTTTCTATCAAGACATGGACGTATTGACCTTTCATTTTATTTTCTTTGGGGAAAATCACCACCTTGTTGGCAGAATTTCTTCCTTGTAAATGCTCAGTCGATCGCTTGGATGTACCTTCAATCAACACCTGTTGCACCTTGCCCACATCCATTCGGTTTCGCTTTAGCGATAGTTCGTTTTGCTTTTTGATGATCTCATCCAGTCTTCGCTTTTTCACGTCCAGCGGTATGTCATCTGCCCACTTCTTGGCGGCCAATGTTCCGGGTCTTTCGGAATAGAAGAACATGTATGAATAGTCGTATTCAACCAAATTCATCAGCGTAAGCGTATCCAGATGTTCTTCTTCAGTTTCGGTACAGAAGCCGGTAATCATATCCGAAGAAATGCCGCATTCGGTTCCTAAAATCTCGCGAATCTTCGCTACGCGATCCAAATACCATTCACGGCTGTAGCCACGGTTCATCAACTCCAAAATCCGGCTGTTGCCGCTTTGCACGGGCAGGTGAATGTATTTGCAAATGTTATCGTAGCGAGCCATGGTGTGTAGCACCTCGTCTGTGATGTCTTTAGGATGAGAGGTGGAGAAGCGCACACGTAAATCCGGATGCACTTGAGCTACCATTTCTAGCAGATGGGCAAAGTTGACGACTTCGCTAATTTGGTTTTTCTCTAAGCGTGCCTTGTTGTTTTCTACTTCACTCCATTTGTAGGAGTCAACGTTTTGCCCGAGCAAGGTCACTTCGCGGTAGCCTTTCTCAAACAGGTCTTTGGCTTCGGCTACGATAGAATGCGGATCGCGGCTGCGCTCGCGCCCACGTGTAAACGGCACTACGCAAAACGAGCACATGTTGTCGCACCCGCGCATGATAGAGATAAATGCCGTAATTCCATTAGAATTTAGGCGTACAGGACTGATATCAGCATAGGTTTCCTCACGGGAAAGAAAAGTGTTAACCGCTTTATCGCCTTCATCCACTTGTAGAATGAGCTGCGGTAGATCGCGGTAAGCGTCCGGCCCTGCCACCAGATCTACAATTTTCTCTTCTTCCAATAATTTCGTTTTCAATCGCTCGGCCATACAGCCCAACACGCCCACCATCATTTCGGGTTTCTTTTTCTTGAGGCCATTGATGTGGTTAAGGCGATTGCGCACCGTTTGTTCTGCCTTTTCGCGGATGGAGCAGGTATTCAGAAATACTAAGTCGGCTTCTTCAATCTCGGAAGTAGTGTCAAAACCTTCTTTTTGGAGAATGGAAGCCACTATTTCGCTGTCTGAAAAATTCATTTGGCAGCCGTAGCTTTCAATATATAGTTTGCGGGCCTTACCCGTATTTTGAGTTGCCGTTACCTTCATAGCTTCATTGCCTTCACCTTCCGTTCCGGTCAATACCCCAATGTCGTCAATCAGATTATTCATATTCAATTGAATTCGCACTGCAAAGTTAGTACATATTCATCAATCGTGACATCTTGTCAGGAGGATTTTGTGATCTTCTGCGATTACGCTAATCTTGGGCTTTAATTGTTACCAATATGGCATTGATTAAGTCGGTAAGAGGGTTTACACCCGAGTTTGGAACTAACTGTTTTTTGGCCGAAACAGCGGTTGTGGTTGGTGAAGTGAAGATGGGCAACAATTGTACGGTGTGGTTTCATGCTGTGGTGCGCGGAGATGTGCATTCCATTACGATTGGGGACAATACCAACATTCAAGATGGAGCTGTGATTCATTGTACCTACCAAAAGGCGAAGACTGTGATTGGTTCGAATGTTTCGATTGCTCATAAGGCCATAGTGCATGGATGTACCATTGAAGATAATGTGCTGATTGGGATGGGTGCTATTGTGATGGATGATGCAGTGATCGGTACTGGTTCGGTAATAGCGGCCGGTGCGATTATTCTTCCTAAGACAATTGTAGAACCTGGAACGGTGTGGGCGGGTGTGCCGGCTAAGAAGGTGAAAGAAGTAGGAGAGGAGATGAAGCAAGTAATTGCACGCACTGCAAAGAATTATCCGATGTATGCAGAATGGTTCAAAGAATCATCAACGGAAGGGACAACGAACGAACAAAAATAGATAACAACACCATGAAAAACACCAACCCCGGATTTGATCCGGCCATTATTGCCGAGCATCGTTTGCGAATGAATGGAAAAACCTATTTGATCATAGATGATGATGACGCATCAGACGAGTATCAGCATTTTTATTTTGTAGGTAAACGCGATGGCAACGAGGTGCTGGTAGATACCGTGCTTTGCACCTTGCGATTAGAGCATGAACGACAACTGTATGAAATTGCCGAAGAGAAAGCTTTTGAACAATTTCCAGCTTACAAGCAGTGGCTCGAATCGGAGCAGCCAGCAACAGATGCAGCTGCTCAAGAAATGGAAGAGGAGGTTGGGCTTTTTATGGCCGATGTGATGATGGAGTTGCAAGACGAAGACAGCGTGAAAGTGCAAGAGTATGCGGAAGAAGTGGAGGAGGCTGAGTTTGGCATTGGGCTGGATGTGGCGCTGCATCACGATCGAATCACCCCGCAGGTGATTGAAAAGTTTGTGACCGATTATAATGCCGGCTCCTTGACCTTAGACGATACTCTTTATTCCTTCCAAATGGAGGAAGAGGACGAAATGTGAATTTTGTGCTGAACCCTTTCTGTTTATATTTGCACCCTCAAAACTAAATCTATCAAAATGAAAAATGTTCCGGTTGCCCTAAGTGGGTTATCTCTAGTAGGTGTAGCGGTGTTGTTTTATCTTCACTTTTCATCAGCACCTGCTGCCAATACCAACACAAACCCCGTAGCTGCAGGCAATGGTAAAATTGCCTTCATTAATGCCGATACGGTTCTCAAATATTATGACTATTACAAAGAGGTAAAGGTTCGTTTTGAGGCGAAGGGCAAGAAGTTAGATCAAGACTTACAAAACCGCGCTCAGGCATTACAGAACGAAATTGGATCTTACCAACGCAACGTGAGTACAATGACGATCGGACAGGCGAAGGCAGTGGAAGAAGATTTAGGCAAGAAACAACAGAACTTTCGCTTGTATCAGCAAAGTGTGGAGCAAGAATTGGTAAACGATCAATCCAGAGTGAATGCCGAATTATATGGAAACATTACTGCATTCTTGAAAACGTACGGTGCAGAGCGTGGTTTAGATGTGGTATTAAAGTACGATCCATCCAGCGATGTGTTGTTCGGTAATGCGGGCATCGACATTAGTCAGGATGTGATCAAAGGATTGAACGAGGCATTTCAACAAAAGAAAGCAGGCACTCCAAAAGATTCAGTAGCTACTAAAAAGTAATTCATAACTGTCTTTGAAGACAGGAAGCCGGAGAGACCATCTGTTTCTCCGGCTTTTTTGTTTTTTGAATTAATACTACTTTGCAAGTAATTGTCAGATAGATTTGCTACATCCCCATGAAACTAAACGCATTTAGGTACTTAAATGTAAAAGCCGATGAGCAGAAGAAGGTAGCGCTGATGCTCGGCATGGGGTTCTTCATCGGTATTTTTGTTGCCACCTATCAGGTAACGGCTGAATCACTCTTTTTGAATAAGATGAGTGATCAACTCAATAAGGCCTTTTTGATTTCCGGTGGGTTAGGTATTGCCTCCACATTGGTATTTTCCTTTTTTCAGAATAGAATTCGGTTCAGTGTACTAGCCGCAGCCAGCTTAGTATTAGTATTTCTAACTACGATAGCACTTCACTTCTTTTATCACTTTGGATCAAACCAAGTGCACGAGGGTACACTGTTGTTCATGTATTGCCTTACGGGACCAACTACAGCCATATTGTTACTCTGCTATTGGGGTATGTTTGGTCGTATTTTCGACTTTAAACAATCTAAACGCATCATTGGATGGATTGACACAGGGCAGTTGATTGCCATCATCATCGCCAACTTCCTGATTCCACTTACTTCGGGATTGTTTTCGGACACTTCTGATTACCTATTGGTTTGTGATGCCAGTATTGTGGGCGCATTGATTTGTTTGATTGTTATTAATGCTTCGTTCGGGCTAACCAGCAAATTAATTGCGGATGAATCGGTTCGTAAAGAGACCCAGTTTAATCGAATTTTCAAGGATAAGTATGTGGTGATGCTCAGTTTGTTCTTGGTAGTTTCCGTGGTAACATTCAACTTTAATCAGTTCGTTTTCCAGGATCTATTGAACGAGCAATATCCAAATCAGCGAGACCTGACCAACTTTGTTGCGTATTTCAATGGTATTATTTACATCATTAGTTTGGTGATGCAGGTATTTTTCAATGACAAAATTATTAGCTCTTACGGATTGCGTACTTCACTTTTTATTTTGCCTCTGCTTACCGGATTCCTCTGCTTGGCTTCATTCATTTCAGCCTTTTTCTTTGGGTATGATTTGGCATCGCACCCCGATACGTTTATCTTTTTCTTCCTATTCATTGCGTTAACACGTTTGTTTAATTCTACCCTTCGCGATTCACTCGAAAACCCGGTTTATAAATTAATGTTCGTGCCAATCGATAACAGGATTCGATTCGGTATCCAGGCAAAAGTAGAAGGTGTGGTAAGTGAATCAGGAAGGTTAATAGCTGGTATTTGCATTTTTGCCTTTTCATTGATTCCCATCTTCAAGATCATTTGGATTCCGGTAATTATTTTAGCCTTGTGTGGACTCTATATTTTACTCGTCCAGCGACTTTATGGAGGATATAAAAATAAGATCCGCGCTAAGTTGGAGAATAGCGACTACAGTCAAGAAAAACTGGACTTAGGATTGAAGCAGGTAGTATCCCGACTCGAACAACAATTAATTGACCGTCATACATCCAAAGCGGTATTTTCATTTCGATTGCTCGAAAAACTAGAACCTGCCCAAATTGGTATTTGGGTGAATAGCCTCATGAAGAATGGACATGATGAGGCACGTGATTATGCCCAGCGCAGAATGAACGAGTTGAAAGGTCTTTCCGTTTCCGATCAGTATATCATTCGGGCTGACAAAGGCGTCAATGAATCAGGAGAGAAGAAGATGCTTAGCAAGAGTGATCTGGAGTCAATCTTGAATAATGGGGGAGACATTCATAAACAGCGAATTCAGCGATTGACTAGATCGGCCGAACCTAACGACCGGCAATATGCTGCTGAATTAATTCTTCATTCGTCAACAGACGAAAATTCATCTTACCTGATAGAATTATTATCCGACATCGAACCTAAGGTGCGAAAGACGGCAATCTCAACCTCCATAAAAGTAAATAGCCCGGAAATTATTTACGCACTGATCGATAACCTATCCAATCCAATCTACAGCAATCAGGCGATGAATGCGTTGGTGTTGATTGGAGGAAAGGCACTCAATCATTTGGAGAGTGCGTTTTATCGAACTGGCCAAAGTACGCAAACCATTATTCGCATTATTCAGGTGATCGGAAGAATAGGAGGACAGCGTGCCAAAGATTTGCTCTGGAGTAAAATTGATTATCCGGATAAAGTAGTTGTTTCACAGGTGCTTCTTTCCTTGGGTGAGTGCGGTTTTAAAGCCGGTATTTCTCAGATTACCCGTATCAAATATGCTATCGAGAATGACGTGGCCGATATCGCATGGAACATCAATGCCCGTCAGGAACTAGATGAAGGCGAAAGCCGGCTGAAATTGGCTCTTTCCGAAGAAGATAGCCATGATATTGAGCATATTTATATGCTGTTGGCCATGTTGTATGACACTCGATCCATTCAGTTGGTGAAAGAGAATATTGAAGGTGGCACTTCCGAAGGTACTTCCTATGCCGTAGAATTGCTGGAT
>JABFSO010000206.1 GCA_013140555.1 Cyclobacteriaceae bacterium
ATTAGGAGCTAACCTAAATATCTTTTCGGTTACACCACTGGCATTGAAACTCTGCGGAAAGATCACCTTTACATAGGCTGTGCTAAATTGAAATCTATTATTGAATGTCGAACCGGCCGTTATCCGGATGGTCGTTTTACCATCGGCAGTAAAATCGCTCCAATCCAAATCGGCTGTGATTACAGGAGTTTCAAAGCCAAAAAAATCAACAGTGGCTACCGTTCGTAAAGCACTTGCTATACCTCCTACTTGTACCTCTGCTGAATGAGGATAAGCATCTCTACCTACTAGCAGCATTTCCAATCGGGGTGTTCCTTCGGTGGGCACGCCATTTTTGAGTAAGTCGATGGTAAAGTCTGCAAATTGTTGAGGTTGTAGTGGTTTACTAAACCATCCTTCACCCTGATCGAAAAAAGTATTTTGCAATACCAACTCCGGGCCAAATGAATAGCCCGATGAATAATCTTCACTCAATACCGTGAGTCGTTCTTCGGTGTGAACGTTTTCCTTCGGCAGATTTAACACATTCACTTCCGAAAAACTTTGCATGCGCTTGCCAGCCGGAGGGATCAAACTATACGTAAGGAAATAGGCTGTGGTGTCGCTGTATAAATTATAATAAGGATGTGGCTGTGAGTTGGCCGGTTTGTAAAGATTTTTATCCAATGTGCCATCGTTGCGTTTTCCAAAAAACTCGATAAAATCAGTGGAATTGAAAACTGCATCAGCTTCTCCTTGCACTAAAATAGCCTGTTCTTTACCCCGATGATACAATTTGATCAGACGAGGGTCTACTGAGTTGACCGGGAAATTAGCCGCTTGCAAATCGTTGTAGGTAATTCGATATAAGCCATCTCGCGCTACGGAAATCTTGTAATACGATTGATTGAAATTGATCCAATCGTTACTGTGTTGGGTAAAACCTGAAAAAGGCATTAAAAGCAGTCCGCAGACGAGCAAACGGGCGATGGGAGCGTGAAAAAGAAATTGAAATAGGTTCACAGCAGGTAGATACAACTTCAAAAGTAGTGGTAACAAGTCATATTTCACTCGGATGTATGCCAGAATTTAGTCGAAGTCTTGGTGCAGCAAACCGGGCAATCACGGTAACGTAATTTTTCTTGATTTCTTATAGATTGGCAGCAGTCGTTCTGATTCGCTAAAAGAGTGTAACTTCCTTCGCTAATGTAGCGTCCAAGGGTCGTGATCACCAAAGAAGAGGAATTTGCACTGATTGACCGCGTTTTGGCAGGCCAAACGGAGGCTTATGCACAGTTGGTGGATGCTTACAAAAGTTTTGCCTTCACCATAGCGCTGAAAGTGTTGGAAAACCGGCCTGAGGCTGAGGAGGCGGCACAAGATGCTTTTATCCGGGCGTTTCACTATCTGAAAAAATTCAATCGCGAGGCACGGTTTAGTACCTGGCTCTACCGGATTACCTTCAACACTGCCATCAGCGCCAAGCGAAAAAGTAAAGTACGCATGGACAGCATTGAAAACAAAATGATGGCCTACGAAGGGGCTGCGGAAGAATCGCTGGAAAGAAACGATAAACAAGTGTTCATTGCGCAAGCCATGGAAAAGCTAAATGAGGCCGACAAACTTTCTATTCAGCTTTATTATCTGCAAGAGTTTTCGTTGGAGGAAGTGGCTGAAATCATGGGGCAACCCAGCAACACGATCAAGGTACGTGTGCACCGGGCGCGGCTCCGGTTGGCGGAAGAATTAACTAAGATTTTAAAAAGTGAAGTTGTAAATTTGTAAAGCTATGACCCCACGTAATGATTGGAATGAGCGCTTAATTCGCTATGTGAGTGGCGAATTGAACGAAGCTGAGGCTGCCTTTGTAGAAAGTGAATTACAGCGATCTGCGGAGCTACAAAAAAAACTCGATCAAATAAAAGAGATTGATCGTTTTTTACAGCGGCAAAGTAAACCCTCACATCCTTCTAAGAAATTCACTGACCAAGTGATGCACGGCATTGCCGTTCCGGCACGTAACAACTCATTATCACCCAAGATGGGTTTGTGGATGTTACTGGGAGTATTGGTCATCACAACCCTTGCTGTTCTTTCGCTCCGCAGTGGATTATTTGATTCGATGGAATTTCCAATTAGCCTCAACATGCAATCGTTACATTTTGACAAATTATCGATACCAAGCTTCAACCTTCCGTTCTCCGGTAAGTGGTTGGTTTCGATATTTTTAGTTTTGAATATAGCCGTTGGTTTTATCCTGTTGGATCGAACTATTCTGAAACCCTACTTTCAACGGAGGGCTGAGGCAAATCACTAAAACAAGGATCCGTCAGGCCGATAACTCATTCACAATCTGCACAGCCCGATCAATTTCTTCGGTGCTGTTGAAGATGTGGGTAGAGTGGCGCACGCCATACACATCGCCTTGTGAGCGGGGACGCATTTTGGCTTTCGCCCAATACGCATCTTGTATTTGTGTGCCGGTGAGTCCTTCAATGGTGTAAAGTGTAATGCCCGCACTCATTGCTTCTTCTTTGGCCGAGAATATTTTCACTTTCTTATTCTGCCGTAAACCCGTACGGAGGCGATCGCCTAAAAATTTAATTCGCTGATAGACATTATCCGAACCCAATTGAAAATGAAAATCCAATGCTACTTCCAATGCTAACAGAATGGCGAAGTTGCCCGTGCCACGTTGTGTAAACCGAAATCCTTCATCGGCATGATCATCCCAACGATAGCTTGCCACGGTTGTCCACATATCTTTAAGAAGATCAGACTTCACAAACATAAATCCGGTGCCGGTGGGTGCTCCCATCCATTTGTGAAAACAACCTACGTACGCATCGCAGCCGATGTCTTTCAAATCTATTTTAATATGTCCGATCGTTTGCGCGCCATCCAACACGGTAAAGATTCCTCGCTTTCGTGCCTCCGCACATAACTCTTTCACCGGAAGGATCGAACCGGTGCCGGAAATCATGTGCGATAACATCAACACTTTTGTTTTGGGTGTCAATGCTTTGATGATGGTGTCGTACACTTCGGAAGAGCTGGTGATCGGTTTGCCAATGGCAACGGTTTTGAACACTGCGCCAAATCGTTTCTCTTTTACTTTCCATGACGATTGTCCTCCCCCATGTTCTTGGTCTGTCGTGAGAATTTCATCGCCCGGTTGTAAGGTGATGCCGTTGGCGATGTAACTCATGCCATTCGTAACGTTGTCGGTCATGGCGATCTCTCCTACTTCGCAGTTTAAGAGCTTCGCTACTTTCGTGCGAATGGGCAGCAGATTATTATAGCCGCTGATGAACTGTTCTTTGTTATCGTCTTTGTAAGCCCAGTCGGTCACGTGTGTAGCCATCATGTGCGTATGCTCCACCATTTTATCGACCACCGCTTTGGGCATGACGCCTACGGTGCCGGTGTTGAAGAATACCGCGTCCTTCGAAAGCATGAATTGATCGCGCACACTTTTCCAGAAAGAAGGATCTTGTGGATCGGCTAACGGAGTGGTGTCACTCCACGAATTCGAAAAGGAAGGTAAAGCGGAGAGTGAAAGTGCGGATACGCCCAGCGACTTCAAAAGATTTCTGCGTGATAGCATAAGTTTGGATGATAGG
>JABFSO010000326.1 GCA_013140555.1 Cyclobacteriaceae bacterium
CCTTCAAGGGCATATATAAAGGTATTACTTCTCCTTTAGAATCTCGAAAAGAACATTTGCAAAATTGTCCTGACATTGAAATCCTGAACACACTAACATCTTCTCCATCTGACCTAAAGTTTTGTATCAAGTATTCCGAACTGCCAAAAACTTCTTTTTCGACTTCAGCACCTTCTTTCAACCAGTACGACTCCCAAACAGCCGCGAAAGGGAAGTTAAGCGTATCGCCTTTGCTACATTTCAAAATCTCGCTGTAGTCATAAATCTCCCGAAAATCAAGTCGTGTAAAAGAAGAAGTGTCGGATTTAGTAATCCAATAATTCGTCTCTCGGAATTGTCGCTTAGCATTTTTTTCAATCCTAAATGCATAAACTACTGCATTGTCAAAATTGATGACTTGGCCAGTCAAACAGTCTGAAATATTCATAAGGATCAATAGAACTGCTATTCTCTTCATCTGAAATTATATAGTTGTTAAAAGTTAGTCTATGCAAAGAAGGGGTTGCGAGTTTTCAAATTATCAAACCATTGTGTAGTTGTATATGCTACCTCATTCGTTAAGTATCTTAAGAAGTAGTGTGCTATTATCTGTCAATTGTTGTTTTATAGTTAAGAGAGCCAGGTCTTAAAAGGTTTGATCGCTAAATTAGAGTTCGCATATCGAGGGTCGTCTGTTACATTTTTGTCTACCCAGTTTGGAATTGGATATTTTTGGTCTTCACTAGTCAGTTCTATTTCTGCCACAATAAGTCCTTCATTCAATCCTTTAAACACATCTACTTCCCACGTGTTATTTTCATGAATAACCACGTGTCTTATCTTTTCTATTCGATTTGAACAAAATTGATTGATTAATTCATTCGCTTCTGCCAGTGGTATCTCATACTCGTATTCTAGTCGGCTAGCGCCAACGGTCTTCCCTTTAATCGTGATAAAGCCAGTCTTGCCTTTTGTTCTAATACGGATTGTTTTCTCAGGATCAGTTAGTAAATACGCTTGTTGTATTTCAACTTGTTTGTCTGGAATTATAGTTTTCCAAATGTCCTTGTTTACTAAATATTTATGTTCTATTTCTGTTGCCATACATGTTTGTTAACAATTATCCTTCTTTAGTCACGCGCTTTCAAAGGTACGTCTTGTTCCGCCACGTCCCTTGCCAGAGAACAAAATTTTAAAGCTGAGTCAAGATAGGTAACTGGTCTTTAGGCATTGGGACTTGGGGCATTAGGGCTTGGGGGTTAGTCAATGGTCATTAGTCAATGGGCATTGGGGCTTAGGAATTGGGGGCTTTGTGTTGCGAAAAGTTTTGGTGTAGTCATTAGTCATTGGGATTTGGTGTTGAGATACGTGTTGTTGAATAGTTGCTTCGGAAAAAATCAAGAATCATGGTCTGTCTTGGAAAAACTAGTGCATTCTTTATTAACTGTGTAAGACTGAGAATTCCAATCGGCAATTAAGATGATTTGTTAAATCTAAAAGAAAAGGGATTGAAGAGTCAGGTTTTACTGGCATTGGCACACCGGGAATCTAAAAACGACTATCTTGCAAATCTTAAAAAAGTGAGCGGTGAAAAAAAGAAGCTCTTTATAGAACTTAATTAATACTGATCGATAATTTCTATATCCGTTCGATCGTTTCTTTTAATGAAAAATACAGAGATTCAGGAAGCAATTTTGTTTTTTCACAAACGTTGATTTAATTTAAAACAAAAAACAATCTAAATGAGCGCCAACCCTATTTTTATCAATCAGTCAACACCTTATTCATTTAATGCTTTCCTTAAAAATGTATTTATCTGGATGGGGATTGGAATGGCTATAACCGCTTTTGTGTCATATCTGTTTGCCAGCAACTTGTCTTTATTGTCTTATCTGATAACCAATACCGGTATTTCGACTATCGGGTACATTGTCATGTTTGCTCCTATCGGATTTGTGATGTTAATGTCTTTGGGATTTAATCGCTTATCGTATTTTACTTTGATGAGTTTGTTTTTAGTATACGCTGCCATCATGGGCGCAAGCTTAAGTTTCATATTCCTCATTTATACGAGCCAATCTATTTTTAACATCTTTATCATTGCCACACTCATGTTTGGTGCTATGGGGGTATATGGATATTCTACCAAAGCAGACCTGACTAAAATGAGTAGCTTGTTGTTAATGGCCTTGACGGGAATCATTATCGCATCATTGATCAATATGTTTTTAAAAAGTGATTCATTCTCCTACATCATCAGCTTTGTCAGCGTCATCGTCTTTTGTGGATTGACCGCCTGGGATATTCAAAAACTAAAGCGCTTGAATGAAGATGCCGCGATGGACTCGGAGACCAAATCAAAAATGGGAATACTCGGTGCATTAACACTCTATTTAGACTTTATCAATCTATTTCTCTCATTACTTCGCTTGTTTGGTGACCGAAGAAATAGTTAGAGCATAGCACCGATTCACACTACACTAGCAATATACTCGCTCGTCAATTGGGACTACGGTGGTTAATTCACTGTATCTACCGATTGAACCGCTTCGTTTTCTTCATTGGATATCATCGAACGGAAATTCAGGAAAGAGTATCAATGTGTTTTGAGCATGCATTAAAGCATACCAGCACCAAAATTGCCACATGGTTCATTTTACCGACTGACGATAAACTCTATGCACATTGCGTCATCAGTGATATTATCTTAGAAAAACTAAAAGCAATGAATCTTGGTTTTCCGGCTTCCAACAAAAAAGAAGAAGCGTATATGAAAAAAGAAAAAGCGAAGTTGATAAAGGAATATAAATTTTAATGAAAGTGACGAGTATGTTTGTTTTGATTTTTTCCGAGGCAAGCAGATGGTTATTTGAGATGCTGTAATGATTCAGAAACAAAATCAAAATAGCAAAGTATTCACCATCTCGATACATTCTTTACTCATTCTACCCAAAATTGTAGTTAAAGATAAAGTTTGTGCCGATTGATTATATTTGTTTATGAATCAAGAACTCGAAATATTAAAAGGTATTCATCCTGGGATCGTTTTGGATCGTAAAATCAGTGAAAGAAATCTTTCTAAAGACCGCTTTGCTCTCTTGATTAATGAATATCCTCAGACTTTAGGAGCAATTACCAACGGAAAGCGGAGTATGAATACAAGCCTAGCAATAAAGATTGAGAAAGAGCTTGACTTAGAAGATGGTTTCTTTATGAGCCTTCAAGGTTTTTATGAAAGTAAGCAAGAGAAAAGAAAATTAACCGAAATGGAACATCCTGATTTCTCCAAATTAAGACGAGGTTTATTTTGGGATACGGACATGAATAAAATTGATTGGCTGCAACAAAAACGAGCTGTTATTCAACGAGTTTTTGAGCGAGGAAATAGCACCGAAAAAGAGGAAATAACTCGTTTCTATGGTGATTCAGAAATTAAGACGTTCACTGAGAAACCAGATCACATGCATGCCTAACCGATTATACTGGAATACAGTAACACCGCTCCTAAGAATTGCATTAATGAAAATGATGGAAGAAGAACCCTTTCAACAGTTCCGTCTCGTTGGAGGCACCTCGCTTAGTCTTCAATTGGGTCATCGCTCTTCTATTGATATTGATTTATTTACGGATGCAGCTTATGAGGCAATCGATTTTGGCGCAATCGATAAGTTTTTGAGAGATTCATTCAATTATGTTTCTGAACCTAACTCTGGAGTAATTGGGATTGGGCAATCGTATCTAATTGGCGAAAGTGAAGATGAGGCAGTTAAGCTTGACTTATACTACACCGATCCATTTATACAACCTCAGCTAGTGATTGATTCAATTCGGTTTGCAACTGTAGAAGAGATCATTGCAATGAAAATTGATATTGTGCAGCGTGTTGCTAGAAAAAAGGATTTCTGGGATTTACATGAATTGTTAGAAAAGTATTCTATTGACAAAATGATTGAACTGCATAAAACAAGGTATTCTTATAATCATGAAAAGGAGTTGATTCGAACAAATTTTACAAATTTCACAATGGCTGATCAGGACTTTGATCCTATCTGTTTAAAAGGGAAGTATTGGGAGTTAATAAAGTATGATTTTGTTCAAGCCCTAAAGAAATCTTAATTTCAATTAGAGCGTAAACAATACTCACTGCATCACCACCTTTTTCAGGAAATGATTGCCCGGATCAATAACTGGTGTCGAGGTACTTTCAATGGTAATAACCTTGTTGGTTAGCTCATAATTAGTTGCACTATTACTACTTACAATCTCCAGTGGAAGTGACATAGCGGGCATTTGTTGCGCCTGAATTTGCCAGGTGGTCGCTCCTACCTTTCTTACTGTTACTTCTAAAAGCTTGGTGGTGCGCAAATAGAAATCAAACAGTGGCTTCAGGTTTTTGCCGGACGCTTTGCTGAATAGTTTTTCTACATCATCCGTGGTCACAAAGTTGTCATAGGTGTACATTGGATCGGTGGCTAATTTTTTTAAGGTGGGAAAGAATACCGCATCGCCTGTTACATAGCGCAGCGTGTGGATAAACAGCGCGCCTTTAAAGTAGATATCGCGGCCGTAGGTGTCTTGCGAGTTCACCTCTTCGCCTTGCACAATGGGCTTCTTGTTTTCCACATACTTGCTAAAGAGAAGGAGCAGCGAATCGTATCCTTTTTCTCCTGTCAGTTCGCGAAAGCAAAGTGCTTCAGAGTAAGTAGTAATCCCCTCTTGTATCCACATGTGTGCCCAATCTTTGTTCGTCACTTTGTTGGCCCACCACTCGTGCGCATATTCGTGAAAGAGGTTATCGGAATAATATTGCCCTTTAAATTTTTTATAGTTGAATGGATCACCATACGTGATCATGGTCTGATGCTCCATGCCGGGGTTGGGTACTTGCGCAATTCCGATTTTCTCTTTTACCCACGGATATTCGCCAAAGTATTTTTCTAAGATGCGTGTATCGCGTTCGCGAATGTCCAGTACACCCGATGCTTTGTCGGCATCCTGCTTGAGGATATAATAATCCATCGGCACGGTGTTGCCCAAAATGGTTTTATACGGCCGACTCACTAATTGATAATCGGCAATGTTAAACAACACACAGTAATTGCTGATGGTGTAGTTGGTCTTCCAGTGAAATGTAGTCTTCGCTCCAATGGTGTTTGCGCTTTTCAGCAATCCAAAGGCGGCTACGGTTAAGCCAGCCGGCACGCTCACGTACAAATCAACGCCCTCGTTGGGTTCATCGCTGGGGTGATCTTTGCAAGGGAAATAAACTTTCGCGCCATCGGATTGGCAATTGATGACTACCCACGGTTTACCATCTTTATCTTTGGTCCATGTAAAGCCTCCCTGCCATGGTGGGTTGGCGGCTACAGGCGGCTTACCATTGTATTCAATTTTAACCTGATGTTTTCCTGGCAGGATGGTTTTATCGCTCGTGATAAATATTTTATCGTCTCTTCGAGTAAATTGTGCGATCTGTTTATCGATCCGGATGGTACTGACCACGAACTGATCGATTAAGTCAAACAGGATTGTGTCGGTTGATTTTTTTAGTTCAAGCTCGGTTTCCACCAATCCGCTAATGGCTTGATTCGGTATGTCCACATCGAGGGAAAGCGTGTAATGGCGGATGTCCATGTTCGCTTGCAGCGGATGCAGCTTTCCCCCACTGATCCACGATTGCGTTTTTTGTGCGGAAAGGGGTGCTAAGCCCGATACCAGAAATAATAGCGTGAATAAACTGATCTTCATATTCGATAAATTGAACATGAAAGTAATATTATTCGGAGAGGAAATCTATTGTTTTCTGATGGTGGCGATGGAAGAATCCTACCAATGCCCGTTCATCCAAACTGAACCTCTTCGTGATTTTCTCCAGTAGCCTTCTTTATAGGTTCTACCGCGTCTTGGCGCGGCCCAATATCCGTTGCGCTGCACGTAGTTGCGCGTATGTCTATTGTAAGCCCATCCACCACCTATCCAAATATGTACTGCACTGGGTTGTTGTGGTCTCACTACTTCTACATAGGCAGGTTCGGTGGACACGTAGGCAGGTGCACAACTGCCACTCAGCAGCACGATCGTCACGATACTAAGGGATCGAATGTAATTTTTCATATTTTTTTATTTACACTTTTTCGCATTCTACGGCACACGTACGACAAGCGGCTGCACATTCTTTACAATGATTGAGGTGTGCATGCTTTTCGCATTCCACTGCGCAAGAGGTACATGCTTCTGCACACAACCGCAAAAATTTCCTGACGAATTCAAATGTGTGTTCATCTGCTCTGGCGAGAAAGGCCGCTGCCATCCGACACATGTCCGCGCAGTAGCGATCAAGTTCGACACACTTTGCCTGCATCTGCGCATCCTTCTCGTGCCCGCAGGCAGTTGCACAATGTTCGCAGGCAGCTGCGCAATCATTGCACGCATCAATACACTCTTTATTTTTTTCGTGATTCATACAGGTAGTTATTTATTTGCATTTCTACCAGTAAAGCTGATGCTTTTGGAAACGATGCTCTTACACAACGAGCTGAATAAGTTACTTTATTCACATATTCGCTCTCAAAGAATTTATTCGAGCTTTCTAGTGTCTGAGGGTCCTACACTTGTAATAGGGCAAACATGTTGCGGTGGCCATTGAACATTTTGCTGAACGATTGGTAGAACTAAAACGAAAGAATAAACTCTTGCAAGTTTCGCTCGCGCTCGAGTTGTAATTTTTTGCGTAAGCGATAGCGGCTTATCTCAACACCGCGCACGGAAATATTCAAAAGCTGTGCAATTTCTTTGGAGGACAAATTCATCCGCAGGTAAGCACATAACTTAATCTCTTGCGGACTCAAAGCCGGGAAGCTTGCTTTCAGTCGGCTGCTGAAATCGCCATGCACGCGGTCGAAGTGATGTTCAAATTGTTTCCAATCTTCCTGCACTTTGAGTGTGGTATCAATCTCTTTGATGATTCGCTCCAGCGCACGCTGTTTGTCTTCTACTTTATCGGTAATCTTCGCTTGGCGGATTTCCTCTTTGATGTTTTCCATAAACTCATTCTTCACCACCAGATTCATGGTCGAAGCCGCCAATAGATTGTTAACATGGCTGAGTTCTGTTTTTATCTGTTCTTCTTTTAATTCCTGCAGCTCTTGTTGTTTTTGGGCAAGCTCTTTTTGTTTGGCCTGCTCCATCCTTGACTGCTTAGCCCGATAGTATTGTCGCTGGTAGCGGTAGATGTAATAGAGTATTAAAAGACCCAGCATAAAATAAATCACGCGGGCGAACGGGCTTTTGTAAAAGGAAGGTGACACTTCTACCAACAGCGGCTGGCTGGTTACAATCTCTCCACGTGAGTTAAAGGTTTGTACATAAAATTGATATTTGCCCACTTTTAAATTGGTGTATTCTTTAATGCTGGTGGTAGTCCAGTCGCTATACACTTCATCAAAGCCACTTAAAAAATATCGGAACTGTTGATTGCTGACATCTTTAAACTTGAAAGACTCTACAATGAATTGCAGTATGCGTGTGCCTTCGGTAATTTGAATCGGATCTGTTTTTTCTGGACGCACCTGAAAGGGCATGCGTGCATACAGCACACTGTCTTCTCCCACGTTTACCACCTGATTGAGCAACGGCTGCGTGGTGGTGGGAACGGCTTCTTCCAAATCGGGTGTGTATTGAATAAACCCTTCGTTCGCATTGAAAAGCACACTTGCTTGTACGTTTCGCGACACGTTGAGGAGATCATTGTTAAACGATTGGCGCAACTGAAACAGCGAGGATGGCACATAGACATAATTCTCGGTGCTTACCTTTTTGAATAACCCCACCAGATTTTCAGAATATACATACACGTTTTTTTGTCGGTCTTGCACCAGTTGATACACCCAATTCTTTCCCACTACTTTCGAGAAAACCTCTTCTTCTATAATTTTGTCGGTCGACTGATCTAACTTAAAAATGCCTTTGGCCGAACAGATATATAATTGGTCGTCAATTCGGCTCAGGAAAATGTATTTTTGAATAGGCAGGGTGTACAAGTCGGAAATTTTTGTCACGGTAGCATCGTTCAAGGAGTCGTTGAGTGTTACCAAGTATAAGCCTTTGTAATATTGCCCCACCCAAATTCGGCCTTTGCGGTCTTCCTCAAAAAAGCGACTCGACTCGTTAAATCCTGAAATTTTCTGTGCATCACGCAGTTCACCACGATCATCAATACGAAACAGGTGTAAGCCGGTGTAGGTGCCTGCAATTGCATAATTTGGATTCGAACGCAACTGTTTTATCTGCCACAGCCCCTCGGAGTAGGCACGTCTGAAAGCTTTACCTTCTTTCAACAAAAACAAGCCGGTGTGGTGCCCCGCATACAACTTATCGTTTATCCATTGCATGCCATAGGCAGGCCCTTCAGTCCCAATCAAAAATTCACTTTTGGATTTTCCCTTTGCCAGGAAGTAAATTCCATTGCTAGTGGTGTAATAGGTACCCTCTTCCACTTCATGTGCTTCATAACCACTTCCTTGCAGATCAATATTCTGGTTGATCAATCGCAAGGGTGATTTTATATCAATAAGGGCCATACCGTTTTGCATGCCCACCCACAAATTTCCGGTGTGGTCCTGAAATACGCGCAAGCATGCATTCGACATTAATCCGCCTGCAATTGAAATATTTTCGATGTGGCGTGTCAGTTGATCATAAATGTAAAGCCCGGCCAATTGAGTGGAGATCACCAACCGGCCATCCGAAATTTGGATCACGTGGTTTACGTATTTACCGGCCAGCACTTCTACCAATTCGGTGTATTGTTCTTTCGTGCCCATCGAATTCAAAAACTCAATATGCCCGGAGTTATAAAACACCATGTAGCCGGCCTCGTTGCGGACTACACCGGCCACTACCTGATTGGTATGTTCATTTTGAGGGATGGGTTTCAGTTCCTTACCCTCTAGTTCGAAGAGAACACCGGTCGGTGATTGCGTGAAAAACTGGTTTCCGGCTAGAAAAGAACGATTGAAGCCCCCGGGGCGCCTCACTACTTCCACCGAGTTACCATTATATATATAGATTCCCTGAAAAGTGCAGAAATAGACCTTGGAGTCATACAACAGAACGTCCCATACCTCATCAAAATCGCGAAAGTGCTCCGGGATCTTCTCAAGCAAAGAAACGTATCGCCAATTGGCTTCAAAATACCCAAACTCGCCCTGCGACCCCACATAAAGCCGGTTGGAGGTATCATCGAAGGCCAGTGAACGCTGTTTTTTACCGGTGTTCAGTGCGTGTTTACCCCAGGTTGTTCCATTAAATGACAAAACCCCCAGATTATTGGCTACAAAAAGGCTTAAATCTCTGTTCTGGGCAAAGTCGATGTTCTGAATCCCGGCTCCATAATCAGAAGGTGCGAAGTTTTTAATCGGATACTTACCCGTTTGTGCAAAGGTCAGGCAGCTATTTACCGCCAACATCGCGATCAGCAAGATTCTGATTACATCCTTTTGAAATTTGTTCATAAATGCACCTTTTGAGCAGGGTTGTGTATCAAATGTATTCATTTTAGGCAATTCAAACCGATGCGTGAGAGGTTTTGTAGTAGTGGTTGAAAGGATTTGATGTAGTACTTTTTTTTTCGTTTCGTTCGGATGTGTCGAAATTTCAACCGTTTTCGATAAATAAAATAAAGCAATCGATTGATTTTTGTTGTTAAACCTAAAAAACGAATATGAAGAATATCTACATGGTAGCACTTCTCCTGTTTTCGATTACCGCACTGGGGCAGCCCAGTAAGGTAATAGTGAGGCAGGATGCAAGCGGGATGAAGCTGAATGTAAATGGTAAGGAGCTGATGGTCAATGGTATGAATTGGGATTATTTCCCGATCGGTACCAACTTCTCTTACAGTTTATGGAATCAGCCGGATGACATTATTCAGGCCGCACTGGATTCTGAAATGTCTTTATTAAGAAACATGGGCATCAACACCATCCGGCAATACACCGGGGTGCCGGCTCGATGGATCAAGTACATCTACGAGAATTACGGCATCTACACCATGCTCAATCATTCCTTTGGCCGCTATGGCCTTACTATAGATGGCGCTTGGGCACCAAATACGGAGTATTCCGACCCACGCGTGCGTCAACTGCTGCTCGCGGAAGTAACTCAGATGGTGAACGACTATAAAGACACCCCCGGCCTGCTCCTTTATCTTTTAGGAAATGAAAACAACTACGGCCTTTTTTGGGATGGTGCCGAAACCGAAGATATTCCTGTAAAAGATAGAAAGTCAACCGGTCGTGCAACAGCTATGTATAAGTTGTTTAACGAAGCAACCCTGGCCATGAAAGCAAATGATACCGGTCACCCGGTAGCGATGTGTAATGGAGATCTTTTGTTTCTGGAGATCATCAAGGACGAGTGCAAAGACATAGACATTTTCGGAACCAATATGTACAGAGGTGTTTCATTTGGAGATGCCTTTCAGCGTGTGAAAGATGAGTTGAACAAACCGATCTTATTTACAGAGTTTGGCGCAGATGCATACAATGTGCAAGACAATGCCGAAGATCAGGAATCGCAAGCCTACTACATGATTGGCAACTGGAAAGAGATTTATGCGAATGCAGCCGGTTTAGGAAAAGCAAACAACTCCCTTGGCGGTTTTACTTTTCAGTTCAGCGATGGCTGGTGGAAATTCGGCCAAACCAAAGGGTTAGATATACACGATGACAATGCATCGTGGTCCAATGGTGGCTATATCCGCGATTTTCAGAAAGGAGAAAATAACATGAACGAAGAGTGGTTTGGCATTTGTGCTAAAGGGCCTACCAACCCACGTGGGTTATATTCCTTATATCCTCGTGCAGCCTATTACGCCTTGAAAGAGGTTCATACCTTAAATCCATATCGCGAGGGCGTAAACTTGTCCGGAGTAGACAATCATTTTGCTAACATCCAATTGATGGATGCAGTTCTGAAAGCCCGAGGCGACAAAGCTGCTCTGAGTGGCGAACAAAATTCAAAAGTTCGTGTAAGTGAGATGAGAGCCGAGCTTTCCACCTTTATAACCGGTGGAAAATTGATTACCACTCCTAACAAAGTAAACCCGGCTCAAACCACCTTCCCTAATAAGCTAGGTTATGATCACATGGAATCTTATTTCGTGGGCATCGAAGCCAACCCCGCATCCAATGTACGGGCAAATGTTTCATTCAACGTGTTGGGCAATGTGGCCCAAAACCCAATCAATGAAATCTTCTACGAAAACAGAGGTCGTCCGCAAACATTAATAACACCAACTGGCACAGTTACTACTTCATTGGATCGTGTGCAGGTATATCGGGCTGACTATTCATGGAATCATAAGCTGTTTAATCTGAATGGTTTCTATCGAACAGGCCACTACCATTGGGGATATGAAGGCGACTTTTTTGGATTGTATCCGGAAGCGAACTACGGACCCAACATTGATATATATAATGGTCTCGCTCCACAGGGCTTTGAAGTCAGTGGAAAGAAATCATTGGACGGATTAAAGATTGCCTACGGCCGTGAGTTGTGGTGGGGAGCCAACCCTGCCATACTGGTGAAGTATAGCCGAGACATCGGAAAAATCAATGTGACGGGTATCATGCACGAAGATTTGGATGATCCGGGTGCCGCAGTCAGCTCACTCGCTGTACCACAACCACGAACCAGAAGATTGACATTGCAAGTTTCCCGAAAGCTATTCGACAAATTGAAAATAGAGTTGGGTGGTATCTGGGGTGGACAACCACTCGTGGGCAGAGAATTTCAAGTTGCACGTGGACAAGAAGGAAACTACCAGACGTATGTGGATAGAATTAAAAACACAGATACGTGGGGTGGAAAAGTGAAGCTGACCTACGCATCCGGAAGAATTAACTGGTATGCACAAGCTGCATCGCAAGGATTGGTGGCCAATGGTGGTGGCGATAACACAACTACTTTCACCGGCTGGCGATTGAAAGACAGCGGCAGCGGAAACAAGAACAATGTGCTTACCGGTTTCACTTACACCATCGGCAAATGGCAAATCGCTCCAAACTTTATGTGGCAAAAACCATTGATAGATCCGATGCCCGGAAATGCTGGTGGCCCTGCACGACTTCGTAATATATTAGTCGATCCTTTTGTGGTGCGCTCTAACCGCGAGACCGTAGCCGGAGAATTGCTATTAACATTTGACCCTACACCCGGAACATGGATGTATGAATGGGACAACGACAGATCGGAAGATGCAAGACTTGCCGCCAGCGTTGGCTTTGTGTACCGACACTTACCAACATCGCAGGATGCAGCTGTGATCTTCCCAGGAACCGGACGTGTACCAACCGCAGCCATAGGCGCACCGCCTGCATTGGATTTGTGGGAAGTGAACACACGAATAGTTTCAAAGATCAACCCTCAATTAGGAATCATCGCCAACTTATATGGTGGAAATGGCCAAGCCAATGGACCCAACACCAGAGTCATCGATCGCTTTGGTGCTGATTTCAGAGTGATCTACAAAAAGATAAAACTAGCATCGCATATCAAGTTTAATGATTGGGGGCCTTTTGACTATCACCGAGATTTCAACCTTACGTTCCCAGTACAATTGATGGCTGATTTGTCTACCACTATTGGCAAACCAGATTGGTATATTCTTCCAAGCACATCCATTGGTGTACAAATGACATGGCGCTCATTAGATAAGTATTCACCTCGTTATCTTCCAAATGTGGCCGATCCATTTGCGACTTCACCTATTATTAGTCCGGTGGGTTTCCCCAATGGAGATGAATGGGAGTTTAGAACCTATGTTCGTATCAGTGTTGGGAAATAAAAATTTGAAGAATGAAAAATATGAAATGGTCTTCAAAAATTATTAGCCCCAAAGGAATGAATACCCAGCTAATCCATGTGGCCTTTAAAAAAAAATATCAACACATGAAAACAAATAACTTTACCCTCGCAATCTTCTTAGGATTCATGTTGGCTACTATTTCGGGTTGTCAACGAAACTTATCCGGAGATGTAGAATTTGCCAAGTATCCTAATACGCCCGGAGTATTCATTGATGGCTTCGTTGGCGGCTTGCAATATTTTCCTTTTGCAGGATCGAAACTAAATGCATTTACGGTCGATACAGAAACTCGTTATGCTGGCAGCGCATCGATGCGAATTGATGTGCCCAACGTAGGTGATGCTAGCGGAGCGTATGCGGGAGCCATTTTCCCCGATGCCGGAGGCCGCGATTTATCCGATTTCGATGCACTCACATTTTGGGCAAAAGCAACGCAGGCCGGAACGATCAATGAGATCGGTTTTGGAAATGACTTTGGCGAACACAAATACATGGTAACGC
>JABFSO010000353.1 GCA_013140555.1 Cyclobacteriaceae bacterium
GAATATGATGCAGTGGTGCAAACAGTGGCTGGCTTTTTTTCACTGTGGAAAGACAAAAAATTTGGATTGTTTGATGCGTTCACAAATAAAATTCTCAAGCCGCAGTTTGATCGTAATGTGCAAGTTGTTGATCAGCAGCGTTGCATTGCTCACAAAGCCGGCCGCTACTCGATAATCGATTGGCAAGCGAAGCCACTTACTCCATTTGAGTTTGAGGAGGTGCAAGTGGTAAATGAAAAATTGGTGTGGACAAAAAAAGCGAATCAGTGGACTTTACTGGATTTGACAACTAACCAAAAACGAATCGATCCGGTCGATCAGTTTCGGATAATCGGTCGCCTCCAGGAAGAACTTGTATTTTTAGTTTCCAAGAATAAGGAAGAAGGCGTTTATTCAACTCAAAAAGGTTTAGTTGTGCCGATTCGCTACTCCTATGTGGCCAATGTTGGCAAAGAGGATTTCCCCATTTATCTCACCGACAAAGAAGTGCGCGAGGCGAATGTGCATGTGGTAATCTATTACGATCAATCCGGTCATTTTCTGCGCAAGCAAGTGTACGAAGAAGCCGAATTTGAGCGATTGATTTGTGAGGATAATTGAAGGAATTCATTCGCTAAAACTTAACTTTGAGATAAATCCCAAGTCGGATTATTGTTAGATACTTGCATTATGAAGAAACTTGTTGCAATCCTTTTTTTGGCGATGCTATCGGCCAATTCCTATTCCCAGAAAAAACCGAAACTTGTGGTGGGCATTGTGGTTGACCAAATGCGTCAGGAATACCTCTATCGTTTTGATAGTAAGTTTAGCGAAGGCGGATTCAAACGATTAGTCGGCAACGGCTACATGCTCAAGAATGCTCATTACAACTATGCGCCAACCTATACTGGCCCCGGTCATGCTTCCGTTTACTCAGGTACTACACCGGCAGTGCATGGTATCATTGGCAATGATTGGTGGGATAAGAGTGCCAAAAAATCCGTGAACTGCGTGGAGGACGAGCGCTTCAAAGCGGTGGGCAATCCGGACGGCAATGGCGATGTATCTCCCTGGCGGTTGTTGTCTACCACCATTACAGATGAACTGAAATTATTCACACAAAAGCGTGCCAAGGTCATTGGTATTTCCATGAAAGATCGGGGTGCTGTGTTACCCGCAGGCCACATGGCCAACGCAGCCTACTGGTATGATAGTAAGACGGGAAAATTTATCAGCAGCACGTATTACCTTACGGCATTACCAACATGGGTAGATGCATTTAATTCACAAAAGTTAGCCGACACCTATTTGAATCAAACTTGGAATACGCTTTTGCCTATTGCCCAATACACCGAAAGTGGTCCAGACGAATCGCCTTACGAACGCAAACTTCAAGGTGCTGCGAAGGCGATGTTTCCCTACAACCTAAAAGATCTACGCAAAGCAAATGGCGACTATGAGTTGTTAGTGAATTCTGCCATGGGAGATGATTTGCTGACAGAGTTTGCAAAGGCAACATTAACCGGTGAACAATTGGGCAAAGACATCGATACAGACTTTTTAACGATTTCATATTCGACTCCCGACTACATTGGCCACGGCACTGGCCCCAATTCAGTTGAATTAGAAGACACCTATTTACGTTTGGATCGAAACATTGAAGACTTATTGAAAAAATTAGATCAGGAAGTAGGGAAGGGTGAGTATGTGGTTTTCCTTACAGCAGATCATGCCGTTGTGGATGTGCCGCAATTTCTAAAGGATAATAAAATTCCTGCTGGCAATTTTCCGATGGCGAATGTGGAGGCAGGATTGAATGATCACTTACAAAAATATTTTCCCGGCAAGAAAGTGATTGATCGCATCAGCAACGATCAGGTATTTTTGAACCAGGAGTTGTTTGCCGGAGATCCGAAATCTTCCGGAATCGATTTGCTGATCGCCACGGAGTTAATCACCAATTATCTGCAAGCTACCGAAGGTGTGGCTCAAGTTTATCCAAAAGCCATCATCAAACAAGGCAACTACTCCGAAGGTGGAACAAAAGGAATGATCATCCGCGGATACAATTTTAAGCGCAGTGGCGACATCATTTATCAATTAGAGCCCGGATGGATCACCGGAGGAGGGCCGCAAGGCACCACACACGGATCATCGTATACATACGACACACACGTGCCGATTTTATTTTTTGGTGCGGGAATTAAGAAAGGAAGCTCATCGCAATATCACACCATCACCGATATTGCGCCAACGCTCTCTGTTTTATTGCAGATCAAATTCCCGAGCGGCTGCACAGGTCAACCGGTGAGTGAAATGTTGGATTGAGTTAGAGATCTCGGATAAGAAGGAATTCTTATCCGAATACTCCAAACATATTCAAGATCACCAAGCCGATAATGATGGGGCACACAAAGCGCACCATGAAGAGCCACAGCTTGTAAGGTGCAAGACCTAGGATACTTCCGGTTTTGAATGATGGCATACCTTGCTCGATTTCATCTACTAATAAATCGGTTTTGAAAAACCAGCCTGTATACAGACATGTAGATAATACCACCAGCATCATCAACAAGCTGCCAAACAAGTAATCAAAGATATCCATGAATCCGGTTTTCACTACACCGAGAAAATCCACTTGCATGGAAGATAAACTACCCACTGCTCCGGTAGAGAGAGCCGAGGGTATTCCAAATAGGAACGCAACAATCGCTACCGTCCATGCTGCCTTCTTACGATTCCATTTTTTCTGATCCATAAAGTAAGCCGAAGGTGCTTCCAACATCGAGATAGTGGAAGTGATGGCGGCAAAGAATAACAACAAGAAGAATAAAGCTCCGGCAATATTTCCCAATGGCATCTGCTGGAAGATATTCGCCAATACGTTGAATACCAAAGTTGGTCCTTCAGCAGGGGATTGATTAAAAGCAAACACCGCGGGAAACACCATGAATCCGGCCAGCAATGCCACCGATGTATCCATCGCACCTACCCACAAACTGGATGAAACGATATTTTGTGTTTTGGGTAAATACGATCCATACGTGATCATCATACCCCAACCAACACCTAATGAGAAGAATGCCTGTGTTAGAGCCGCTAATACGACATGTCCGTTGATCTTCGAAAAATCGGGGACTAAATAATATTCAACACCTTTCCCTGCTCCAGGAAGTGTTATGCTTCTGAAAATTACCACGATCAACAAAACAAAGAGCATGGGCATGAGGATTTTCGTAGCTTTCTCGATCCCGCCCGATACGCCTCCTAAAACAATCCAAGCCGTAGCTAAGATCACAAATCCGCCCAGTGGAATGACATAGCTGGGATTCGCGATGAATTCCGCAAACGGCATTTTGATTGAAAAGAGTGAAGTGAAAATGTAACCAACTGTCCAGCCGGCAATGGTGCTGTAGTAACTAAGCACTACAAATGTCACGATCAAAGGCAAGAAGCCTACCAGCGCTACCCACAGTTTGCTGCCACCCAATTGTTGAATGGCACCCACCGGGTTTTTAGCCGTCAGGCGACCCAAAGCAATTTCATTGATAAGCATTGGCACTGCCACCAGCACCACGCAAAAAATGTACACCAGCACAAAAGCAGCACCACCGTTTT
>JABFSO010000072.1 GCA_013140555.1 Cyclobacteriaceae bacterium
ATTAAGTTCTTCGTGCCCTCGTAGGTGCTGCGAGCCATCATCATTCCGTAGAGGTTTCTGCCTTCGCGTGTGGTGGACTTTCGTCCGTCAAAGTCAAACTCCATCAAATCGGGCAGCATGTTTCCCCACGTAGCAATTTCATTCATGTCGTTCCAAAAGCCATCCACGCCAAGTGCAACATAGTCTTTGAAATGATCGGCCCACCATTTCCGCGATTCCTCGCGCGTGAAGTCGGGGAAGTGACACCAGCCCGGCCACACTTGCCCACTGTATTCGGTGCCATCCGGATACTTGATAAACACGCCTTCTTTCTTTCCGGATTCATAGGCTTCGTAGCCTGCTTCGATGTTGATTCCCGGGTCGCACATCACCACCACGTGGAGGCCCATCGCTTTCAGTTTTTCGATCAGCCCTTTCGGGTTTGGGAAGGTTTCTTTATCCCAAGTAAAGATTTTGTAGGCATCCATGTAGTGAATGTCCAGTACAATGGCATCACCCGGCAGGTCGCGATCGCGAAACCCTTCGGCCACGCGCAACACTTCTCTATCCGGATAGTAGCTATAGCGGCACTGTTGGTAGCCGATACTCCACAGCGGAGGCAGGGGAGTGCGACCGGTGAGGTGCGTATAGTTTTTAATGATTTCCTGTACGGAGTTACCTCCAATAAAATAGTATTTCATTTCACCCCCATCGGCTGAGAAGCTGGAGAAGCGATCGTTGGAAGCGCCAAAGTTAAACGTGCTGCGGAACGAGTTGTCGAAGTAAAGTCCATAGGCTTTTTGCTGATGCACACCTATATAAAAGGGTACAGAGCAATAGAGTGGGTCGGCATCAGGACTATACGCGTAGGCGTCTGTGTTCCAGTTGATATAGCCACGCCCACGTTTGTCCAGCGGACCGTTCTTTTCGCCCAGGCCGATGAAGCGCTCATCTGGTTGTAGTTTTTTGTAGCAGTTGATTTGCTCGCCATTCAGTTGGATGCCTAAACCGGGGTCATCCTCATTCAGCACATTGCCGGCAGCATCCGCAATAGAGACGCGCAGGGCAGTTTTGGTGATTTTTATTTGAAGTTGATCGGTTTTGATCAATATTGAATCCGATGAATCGGATACCGTAAAAGCCACGGTTTGTGGTTGCGCGATCACGGCATAGGAGAAGTCTTCGGGCGGCTCACCGGCCGTGAAGCGTACCTGAACTACTTCAGGTGTAAACAAGGTAATAGAGAGAATTCCGGCAGACGATTGGATGATTACTCCTTGCGCTGTGGCGCGATGCGAGGTGTAATTGCCAATACTTTGGCTGGAGGAACGAGGTTGGATGGCTGGCATAGTGGATGAATATTTCTGAAATAAAAATAAAGAGGCTCGTTAATCCTAACGAACCTCTCATCAAAAGTTAGAAAACGATTGCAGTACGTACTTTAGCCCTTATTTGCTTGGTCAGTCCAAATCAATTTAGCCATTTGCTCAACTTTGCTTTGGCTTGTTCCTCAGTATTTATTTTTCCATCCTTCACCTCTTGTCGACCTTTGTCAATTTTTTCAAGGATGATCAGGCGTTCAATAATCTCGTCTATCGAAAATTCATCAGGCAGTTTATCCAATGATTCAAGCACAGAAGTCTTTCTCATTTCCTTTTTTAAATTGAAAACTCGTGTGGCTAAGTTAAGCTCTTTTTTAAACCTCACCTCATTCCTCTCCACAGGAGAGGAGGATTAGCGGAGCTTAACTTATTGACAGTAAAATATTTACTTCTTCTTCAGTTGCTTTTTCAAGGAAGAATTGCGGATCACGAGGCGGGTTTTCAATACTTTGATCTCTTCTACCGGCTCGTATTGATCTTTTTCCTTCATATCGATCTGTTTGATGAGCAAGCGAGCTGCTTCCTGACCCATTTCAAAGCCGGGTTGATCGATGGTGGTTAATGAAGGATCCATTAACTCGCCAAAGAACCAGTTACTGAAGCCCACAATGGCAATATCTTGCGGAATCTTCAATCCTTTTTCTTTAATAGCTACCATAGCGCCCATCGCCATAGGGTCGTTGTTGGCAAAGATCGCATCGAACTTCGTGCCACTGGCTAGCAGCTTTTGGGTTACGCTCTTACCTTCTTCAAACGTACCGGAGTCGCACGACAAGATGAGATTCTCATTGATCTCCATCTTATTTTCTTTGAGGGCATCTTTATATCCGCGCAGGCGGTCGACACTTATAATAAGGTTAGGTGCGCCTACTAGATGAACAATGTTTTTGCATCCTTCCGTGATGAGGTGGTTGACGGCTTCTTTCGCACCGGCATAGTCGTCTACAATCACCTTGCTGGAGGTAGGGCTGTTGTACATCCGGTCGTAGAATACAATCGGCACCCCTTTCGAGATAATTGATTCTACGTGGTCAAAATTGGCCGTTTCCCGCGAAAGCGAGAGGAGCATACCGTCTACCCGGCTATTGAAGAGCGCCTTTACATGAGCTACTTCACGTGCGTATGATTCATTGGATTGTGCAAGGATGACATTGTAGCCGGCCTGGTAGGCCACATCTTCAATACCGCTGATAACGGTTGAGAAGAAGAAGTGCACAACTTCCGGAATGATGACTCCGATCGTATTGGTTTTCTTCTGTCGCAGGTTGAGGGCTACTATATTGGGTTGGTAATTCAACTTGTCGGCCAGCGCGTTGACGGCCTTTTTGGTGTCTACACTGATGTCCGGGTGATCTTTGAGGGCGCGCGACACGGTAGAAGGGGAGATGTTGAGTTCGCGGGCGATGTCTTTAATGGTGACTTGGTTGAATTTCATTTCTTTGGCTAATTAGGGTTCACTTTCCGTTGCCGGAAAGGCATCGTTGTGCAATTTAAGCAATACCGCGATAAGTTGGTTGTTTTTTAGTTGAGGCAGGATTTTAGCTTTTCTTTCCTTTCGGAGACGGTCGGTAATCCCAAAAAAGAGGAGCGATTATCGCCACGACTGGTACGTACTTCAAAAAGGGAGGAAGCATTCTCGCAACGACCGGAGCAATTTCCAAAACGGGAGGAGCCTTTCTATAAACGACTGGAGCGATCTATAAGACGGGAGGAGCGATTATATAAAGGACCGATGCGATCTATAAGATGGGAGAAGCGATTGTATAAATGACCGGAGCGATAAATAAGACGGGAGGAGCGATTGTATAAATGACCGGAGCGATTTATAAGATGGGAGGAGCGATTATATAAATGACCGATGCGATCTATAAGATGGGAGGAGCGATTGTATAAATGACCAGAGCGATAAATAAAACGGGAGGAGCGATTGTATAAACGACCGGAGCGATATATAAGATGGGAGGAGCGATTGCCGCTACAACTGGAACGAATGCTAAGTGGAGGGAAGCGAATGCTGCTACGACTGGGTAGAGTCTATTCAACAAACTGTGTCAAAATAGGGTAGCGACTAAGTAACAGTGTCAACAGGTCTAGAGTTATTCATTAAGGTCTAAAGACGAAGTTGAGCGAATTCTAATAGGTGGATTTGCTTTGATTTTTCCTTTGTTAAAAGAGTCAAAAAGTAAAGCGAAGTCAATAAATTGTTATCGAATTGTTTCTTAGTTG
>JABFSO010000279.1 GCA_013140555.1 Cyclobacteriaceae bacterium
ATCCCGGCCTGCTGGCACGAATCGAACCTTTAAGACAATCCTCCGGAGAAAGCGAAGGCGAGTAATCGGAGGTGAGTACGTCCCACATGATAATCTGATACTCATCCTTTAAATGTTGAATTTGCTTACCGCGAATTCGTCCATACGGAGGGCGAAAGAGCGACTGATGATCTGGCAAATGTTTGGCCATTTCGACAGCACACTGTTTTACATTGTCCACATATTTCTCCGTAGATGTACCCCATCCACGTAAGTGATGAAACGTATGATTGCCGACACCATGACCTGCGTCTGAAACTTTTTGAAATACATCCGGATGTTTGCGGATGTTATCGCCAATGCAAAAAAAAGTAGCCTTGGCCTGATATTGAGCTAATGTGTTTAGTACAAATTCCGTTGGGCCGGGAATTGGTCCATCATCAAATGTTAGGTATAACTCCTTCTGCTGTGTGTCAATCCGCCACGTTAGCTTTGGAAACAACCACGGCAGTATAAATGGAGTGCGAAACAAATTCAAATTTGAATTTTTGATTTTAGATTATCTGTTACTCAACACGACAAGTTAACAAGGTAATGTCATCGCGGTAGCCATTTCTTCCCTTGAAACCATCCAGTCGCACAATAATATCCTGATGGATGGTGCTGAGGTCTTTGGCGTGATTTTCTTCAAAGTATTCCGCCAGCGCCTGTGACCCAAACTCTTCTTCTTGCTCATTGGCTGTTTCGGTGAGGCCATCGGTATAGGCTAAAAGCGTAAACTCTTCTAAGTCGGTAATGAAGCCTTCGTTGATAAATGGTAGCGGATGCATGGCGCCTAAAACGGTAGAACCCTCTTCGAGCATTCGCAAGCCATGCTTTCGATCGTAGATCATAGGCGGGTTATGACCGGCATTGACATACACCATCGTACGTAAATTGATATCATAAATCGCCCCAAAGAAAGTGATGAACTTCTCTCCTTTCGTATTATCCAATACCTGAAAGTTGAGCGCTTCAACAATCTCAGTTAGATTAGGCGTTTGCCGTAGCAGTGTGTGCAAAGATGCCTGAAAGTTAGACATCATAAGCGCTGCGGGAATTCCTTTGCCGCTTACATCGGCCACACAAATCAAAAACTGATTTTTGTTGATTGGAATGTAATCGTAGTAGTCGCCACCAATAATATCGTGTGGCAAATAGCTTGCTTCAATTTTGAGATGCTCGGTATTGGGCAATTTCTTGGGGAACAAAAACTGTTGCACATCGCTGGCAATTTCTAGTTCCTTGCGAAACGCTTCTTGTTGTAATTGCTTGCGCGCTAATTTTTTGTTTTCAATCGCAACGGTAATGATGTTACTGAGTGCCTGAATAAACTTAAGACCTTCATCGTGTTCATGATTCAAATGGTCGTTGCTCAATCCCCCAACAAAAACCAAAGCCAGTGTATCGCCTTTGTGCGAAACGGGGATCACCAAATCAAACTCGTGAAAGTCGCATTCTTCAAACTCAGACAATTGATGGATTCGCTTGATTAACTTGAACCGATCGTCCAGTTTGTTCTTCATGAAATTCTTTACCGTTCCGAAGTTTACTTTGCAATTCCAGATTTCATCGTAAACAAACAGTGCCAGTTTTTTGATGTCGAGGTTGGAGCGCAGTGTGAAGTTAAAAATCTTGTAAAGGGATTACTCCGGCACATTGCTGTTGATGGATTGGGTAATCTCCAACAAAGCATTGAGCTCCAGTTCTTTCTTCTCAATTAATTTCCGTAGGGCTTGCTCAGACATACCAGTTAAAGTGTAAAAATAGTAAATCTGACCTTACCTTCGATGATTGAGTTAAATCACCCGCTCCTTCCAGCTAACCACCTGACGTTGAGCCAGTAAACCAATCCCAACGACATAGAACGGATAAACTACTTGAAGAATCAGAAACGGAATCCATCGCCATCGGACTTGCAGAAAGAAAGTAACTGGGTATAAGAGCATAAACTCTAATGTTACCTTCACGACCATCAGAAAATAGACTCGTTCGGGCATGACCCAATGGCACCAACCAGCGATGGGAAGAAGCACATAGCTTAGTTGAAATACTAAAACAAAAACGGCCAGCAGTTTTGCACCTATTGATGAATTGTACTTCCACTTGCCGGCCCATCGAATGCGCTGATGGAGAAACGACTTTAAAGTTGCGCTCGGTTGCGTTGTTACCACCGATGTTTGGTCTAACATGAAAACAATTCCCCCTCGGAAGCGGGCGTGTATCTTTCTCATCAGAAATTCATCATCACCCGATGCGATTTCATAATTGCCATCATACCCACCCACATCCAGAAAAGCCTTCTTGCGAAAAGCAAGATTGGCTCCATTGCACATGGTAGGTTGTTGATAAAATAAGGTAGAAGCTGTCGTTCCAACTAGGCTGGTAAATTCAAGCGCTTGAATTTTGGCGAATAAACCGGAACTTGAATCGATTCGAACTCCGCCAACAGCCATCACTACATCATTCTTATCAAAACAAGAAGTGACAGCCGATATCCATCCCGGATCATGTGTACAATCCGCATCAGTCGTTACAATCAAATCATAAGAAGAAGTTTGAATGCCAAATGCCAACGCTTTCTTTTTTCCAGTAGCATGCTCATCAAGTCTTACGTTTTTTAGGTTTGGAAACCGTGCTGCAAATTCTGCCACAATTGATGAGGAAGCATCGGTGGAATGATCATCTACCAAAATAATTTCTAACTGGTCTTTCGGATAATTCTGTGTCAATAATGATTCCAGCAATGCTCTTAGATTTGATAATTCGTTGCGATAGGGAATCACCACAGAAACCCCGGGTGTAGTTGTGGCTTTTTTTGAATCGACCTTTTCAAAAGTTAACTGCCAACCTACCCACAGTGCGATGACGATGGAAAAATAAACACCAAAGACAACAAAAAAGTAGATGGTCATTCGCGCAATGTACGTTAACTTGCGAGGCAAAATGGAGAAAAAAGTAGTCAAAGAAAAGATAATTTTAGGTCTTGACCCCGGCACGAATATCATGGGGTACGGGCTGCTTCATACCAAGGGAAGCAAGCTGACGCTTTTGCAGTTTGGTGTGATCAACATGGGAAAATATGGTGCCCACGAATTGAAGTTGAAAAAAATATTTGAACGCGTGCTGGCCATTGTAGATGAATACCATCCGGATGAAGTAGCACTGGAGGCACCTTTCTTTGGAAAAAATATTCAGTCGATGTTGAAGCTGGGGCGAGCGCAAGGTGTAGCGATGGCAGCCGCTTTGTATCGTGAAGTACCCATTACCGAATATGCTCCTAAAAAGGTAAAACAATCTGTGACCGGAAATGGAAATGCGAGCAAAGAGCAAGTAGCGCGCATGTTGATGCAAATTTTCTCGCTCAAAGAATTGCCGAAGCTACTGGATGCGACCGATGCATTGGCTGTAGCTGTTTGTCATCACTATCAAAACGGAGCCACGAAGAGCAAATCAAAATCGTGGGAAGTATTTTTGAATGAGAATCCGAAGCGGAAGCTTACCGCATGATTGTAAGGGGCCCTTTAAACCTATCGATGCAAGCACCTTCCAAAACAATAAAGTATACTCCAGGACTCAAGCCGGCACCATTCCAGTCGTTTTTGTAGTCCTTCGAATAAAACACTTCCGCACCCCACCGGTTGACCACCTTTAGTGAAACGATTCCTCTGTAATTAGGGTCGATCTGAAAATATTCATTTTTCTCATCACCATCCGGAGTAATCACATTTGGTACAAACCCAATATTTGAACTGAACTTTGTGAATGCAACAGTATCAATCGCTTCTCCGCAATTATTTTTAACTTTTACCCAATACTTTCCGAAATCTCCGGGCTGAGATACCGTTATGTTAGATGTAGTTTCACCAGTACTCCATAAGTAAGAATAGGTTGGATCATTAAGGTTTGTTGTTAGATTGAGGTTAGATTGACTGCACAGAATTTTATCGGAGCCTAAATCAAATACAGGTTTTTGATAAAAGTCTACCCTTATTTGATCAGTAGAACTTCCGCACGGTCCTGTAACTTTAACAGAATAAACGCCCGATTTTGTAACCGTAATGGAAGATGCATTTGCCCCTGTACTCCACAAGTGTGTAAGTGCAGGATCGGTAAGCATGGTTCTTATCGTATAGTCAGGCTGATCGCAAAAAACTTTATCAGGACCTAAATCAAGAGAAGCAATTGCCCCATCAGCCAAGACATACTCCCCTCGCAAGGGTTGTGCATTTTGAGGTAGTGTGGCGGCAGTCCATGTTGGAATGCTATTATCTGTACGAAAAGAAGCATCGCAAATCGGTTGATTGTTAACAAAGCCCTTGGCCGTGTAGCTGCCATTGCCTGTAACCGTTGCTAGAAAAACACCAAAGTAAGGCGAATTTGCTTTTGTATTATCCAGTCCGCCCATTTGACTGGGTTTGCTTTTTATTTCATATAGTTGAACGCCATGCACCGAGCCGGCAAAGTTTGATGCCTCTACTTTAAGGGATCCGTCAACAATTGATGTTGTTGCGGCCGGGTAATTAAAAACACTCACATCTCCGATTGGTGCCCCAGAATAGACGCGGGTAGGGTTGCCGACAAATTGTCCATGAAACTTATTTGGAGATTTATCTAAGACCGCGTTTCCACTAGTCTCATTAAAGTTCCAGTAGCCAATGAGGCCACTCTCAGAACCGCTTAAATTTCGGCACATTGTGGTTCTTATTTCGGCTTCGGACAATGCTTTATTCCACAATCGAATATCATCAATCATGTCTTTGTATCGATAGATGATATTATTTGATGTAAAATAAGCAGTACTAGCAAATCCTGGTTTGCTAGAATCCATATTAAAACTAGATGAACCTATCGTTTCCCCTCCAACATTAAACCCGTTAACATACAAAGACATGTCAAAAAATGTACGAGCAACAGCTGTAACATGAATCCAAACTCCTCTCGGCAAAGATACATTAGCAAGCCAACCTTTTCTGAAAGAAGGGCTATTTCCACCAAAACCATCGCCACAATCAACTGATATAGAAGTGGGTGTAGCAAACAGTCGAAACCCAGTATAGATTGGAGTACAATTTCTATTAGCAAAAATAGGACCTCCGGGTGAAGGTGAAGATGGATCAAAATATACCCAAGCTGAAATGGTGAAAGGGATATTCAAATCTTTATAAATATCTCCAAAATCAATATAGTCTGTTGATCCATTGAAAGCGATCGCTCTTCCTGAGCCAACATTATCCGTCTGAGCTGATAGATTTAGAGAAAGGAGAAAGAAAAAAACAATGCCCAACAAACGCATACAGAAAGGTTATAATTAAAATTACCTAAAATGAGATTATCTTTGAGAATGCGAAGATATGAAAAGGAACTTCTGCAATCGTAATGTATTAACCAATTTAATCACCATTGAAGCAAATTCTAATTATCAGTTTTAGTGACTTGAATCACGATGCTCGCGTATCGAGGCAAATTGATTTTATCAAAGATCAGAACGAGGTGTCCGTCATTTGCTATAACGGCAAAGATAATGATCGTTATAGCCTATATCGTATCCCAAAAACGAAATTTACTCTTCCTGTTAAATTCATTTCCTCTATCTATCTTCTTCTTAGGCTTCATTTGCGCGCTTGGCATGTGATGTATCAAACCCAACAAGTCATTCGCGATTTTTCAAAAAAGCCGTTCGATATAATTATTGCCAATGATGTTGAGAGTTTGCCATTGGCATTCACTTTAAAGGGAAATGCTAAGATCATTTTTGATGCGCACGAATATGCTCCTCGCCATTTTGAAGATCGGTTGGTTTGGAGGATTTTCTTTCAACCATTCAACGTGTATTTATGCAAAAAATTTATACCGCTTGTTGATAAAATGTTGACGGTTGGCAAGGGGCTTGCAAATGAATACAAAAAGAATTTTGGAGTTAGTCCTGTAATCATGAATAACGCGACATGGTATTCAGATATTCAACCTAAACCACCCACCGAGGTTATCCGAATTATTCATCATGGAGGCTCAACCCCCTCCCGCAAATTAGAATTAATGATTGAGATGATGAAGTATCTGGATGATCGTTTCTCATTGGATTTAATGTTGATTGTCCCACAATTGGCATCGAGCAAAACGTCAGGATATATTGATTATTTAAAAAAACTTGCTGAAGGCGACTCACGCATTGTATTTCGACCTGCATTAAAAAGCAACGAGCTCATTCCTTTCCTAAACAATTATGACATAGGAATATTCCTACTTCCGCCTATTAATTTTAATTATGCGAATACTTTGCCCAACAAATTATTTGATTTCATTCAGGCACGTTTAGCTATTGCGATTGGTCCAACACCGGAAATGAAAGAGATTGTTGAGAGCTACGACATTGGATTAGTATCAGATGACTTTACTCCTCAAAGTCTCGCTTCGAAGCTTAAGAATATTTCCAAAGAAGATTTGATCCGATTTAAACAAAATGCAAGTAAGGCAGCTATTGAATTAAGTGCTGACAAAAATTCAAAGTTATTAAACGAGCTTGTTTCAACTTCTATAAACTAAAAACCTCCTCTCATGATCCGCATTGATGCAATCTTAAAAAAAATTACTCACCAACATTTTGCAGGGAATGTGAATGAATTGGTAAGCAAGCCATCCGCTTTAGATGTTGACAATACCGATCCGCATCTCCTCATGTGGGTGTCCAACAAAAACATTGAAAAACTTGAACACATTAATTGCGGCACTATCATTTGTAGCAGCATATTCAAAAACTATAAGGCAGGCTGCAATTATATTCAGACGGAAAACCCGCGATTAACATTTCAGGAAATACTAACTGCCTTCTTTTTAGAAAAGCCTACACCAGTAATCAGCTCAACAGCAGCAATTGATCCTTCTGTAGTGATTGGTAAAAACGCCTTCATAGGCCATCATGTGGTAATTGAGAAGGGATGTATTATTGGTGATGAAGTAGAAATTGGTCATCAAACTGTTTTAATGCGCGATACAGTCATTCACAATCATGTTAAGATTGGTAGCAATTGTACTATTGGCGGAGTTGGATTTGGGTATGAGCAAAATGAATCCAAAGAATACGTACTCATTCCACATTTGGGTAATGTAGTGCTGAAAGACTTTGTGGAAATAGGAAATAATACTTGTATTGATAGAGCCGTGCTCGGAAGCACAATTCTTCAGGAGAATTCAAAAGTTGATAACCTCGTGCACATAGCTCATGGAGTGATCATCGGGAAAAATTCTTTAATCATTGCCAATTCAATGATTGCCGGATCGACTATTATTGGGGATAACGTGTGGGTTGCACCATCCGCGTCTGTTCTCAACAAGAAAACCGTTGGCAACAACAGCGTAATCGGTATGGGAGCTGTTGTTATTAAAGATGTAAAGGATAACGAGACGATTATCGGAAATCCCGGAAAGGCTTTGGTGAAATCAGAAAATAAATCGTAATATATCGAACACCTCGGCATACTTCTCATTCACTTGCACACCGCGCACGCGAGCCAATGATCGGATGAACTCTTCATTGGCATAAGTTCGGTGAGCTTGAGATTTATATTCACCAAGTGCATCAATTTTCTTTTGAATATGAACTTCCGAAAGTATCGAGAAGCAGGTGGTATTAAACGACAAATTATTCCAGGGCACTTCGTAACATAGAATATTGCTGAACTTGAATGCTCGCAATCCTTCTTGCGCAATGGTTGCGTGATCTTGATGCACATCTCCCAATGCCGGCATAAATATTAAATCGGGTTTAACCTGCGCACGCAACTTAACTAAATCTTCTAAAATCTCTTGCCTGCGAAAATTAAATGTACGCACCTCATAATTATGCAAGATTAGGTTTGACGATGGGATATCGATCTTTTTTGTAGCCGACTTTACTTCGCTGATAAGTATATCTTTTGGGAATTGAGGTAGCACGGATTGCTCGCAAGCCGAAAAAGCAACATAATAAACTTCCGATCCGGATTCAATCAATTTTGAAATGGTAGCACCACAACCAAATTCACCATCATCGGTATGAGGCGCCAAAACAATCACTCTCTTAAAATTTGATAAGTTCATTTAATTAGATTTAGCTCTTACAATATTACGAATCAAAATCAGAAATCACCTCATTCTTCTACGGCCTCTTTCAAAGCTTGCAAATAACCTCTTCCAAATTTTAAATCCGGTTCCATATAATTGCCTTCTGCCCATTCGTTCCACGATTTCAGGAAGATGATTCGATGTTCCGGTTTTTTGTTTTTTACTGTTTGTAATACCTGCTTCACATGTTTCTTAAATGCTTGCGGATTTGAGTTAATAAAAATATTACCTCTTCGGCCCGAGCGAGGCGAATGATCCCAATTGGGTATTATCGTAGGATACCAATTCTCTTGCTTGTCTTTTTCACTTGAGAAATACGGTGAGAGTTTTTCATAATCAAATATTCCACCAAACTTCAACCACACTCTCTTCATCTTCATAAATGCCCGCTCCGGCAACGAATATTTGTACTTATGGAAATGATACAGTCGTACGATATTGATTGCATCAAAACCCTTATCTAAAATTGCTTGATGATCTTCTTCAATCAAGGTGTGTCCAACAAAATGAATACCTGCCAACCCATTTTTCTTCGCCTCCGTTTGCCAGCATTGAATGAACGATGTTACATCCGGAAATTTAAGTGGCAAATAGATTTGAAAAATAGGTTTATCATCAACCCGGATATAACGCTTATCCTGAAATGCTGGTAATAAAGCATAGAAGTGTGCTAGGTAATCGTCAACTCCCGGGTAAAGTTGCTCGATCAACATCCGCTCGGTACCTTCTTTGCTGAACTGTTTATCTTGCCAGCTATGATTAGCCCAACTTAAGCAAAACGGAAAATCAGGTTTACCCGAAGCCAGCACTTCGTTGAAGGGACGCTCCAACAATCGCTTTCCATTTCCAAACCAATAATGCCAATAACAAAATCCTTCGATGCCATGCTCGCGCGCTAGGTCGGCTTGTAGTTGCCGCACTTCGGGCAAGCGCAAATCATAATACCCTAAGTCAGCTGGAACTCTCGGTTGATAATGTCCTTTAAACAAAGGCTTTGCTTTACCAACATTAGTCCACTCTGTAAATCCCTTTCCCCACCATTCATCATTCTCCGGAATTGGATGAAACTGCGGTAAATAAGTTGCCAAGATTCGCACCCGCTGGTTGCTCATACTTTTGTGTTTGGATAAGAATCGAATAAAGCTTTTAGCTGAAGAGCATCTGCTTCACTTTCAATTTTTTGGTAAATCGACTGAATGTTTTCTTTTATCCATTCCGAAGAAAAGTTACTCATGCGGATTGGCATCAATATCTTAACTATTTCCGGTGAAAAACGATAGCGAATTAATCTTGCCGGATTTCCACCAACTATCGCATACGGTTCCACATTCTTTGTTACCAGTGCACCAGCCGCTACAATGGCACCTTTACCAATGGTAACACCGGAAAATATTTTTGCACCGGTTCCAATCCAAACTTCATCATCTACAAAAATGGGCCCTTTGCTCAGAGCATCAATGGAAGATCTTTGAATAAGTTTTGTATAGAACGGAAACGTGGTTAGGGTATCGGTGGGGTGATTTACACCTAACAAAAAAACAACATCCGGAGCAATAGAAACATAATTGCCAATAACCAACTTTTCATTGGGTGTAACATACAGACTTTGTACTTGTATAGTCCCATAAGTTCCCTTGCCTACTTCAACAACTTCATTCGAAAATTGACGACCCGCAACTTTCGTTTCAT
Source organism: Cyclobacteriaceae bacterium (assembly GCA_013140555.1). GTDB lineage: Bacteria > Bacteroidota > Bacteroidia > Cytophagales > Cyclobacteriaceae > ELB16-189. Next base: position 9,811 of record JABFSO010000279.1, read on the forward strand.
TGTGCGAATTTCGCTTTCTCCAATCATGTTGAAATTTTCTCTCCTTCCAAAGTCGGTTTAGAAAACGTACCACAGGAATTTTTTCAATCATGACTAATTTAATTTCTTCCTCTGATAATTCCCTTGCTGACTCGCTTGTTCCAATACATCAAACCCTGAGTAAATTCCGTTGTATAACCATACTCACTCAAGAGTTTGTTCATGTATTCCGGGTCGCCCGGCCGGTGGTAAGTACAAATGGCTACTTGAACATTTTTAGATTTGCTCAGAGTTGTTAATGCTCCTTGCAAAGCCATGCGCTCAGCACCTTCTATATCCATTTTAATAAACAGATTTTCCGCTGCCTTATCCGTCAAATAATCATCTATGGTAACAAATACTCCTGAAGTTTTATCTCCAATGTATTTTTTTACTACAGTCACCTTGTCAAGCCACGGCTCAAAGGTTGCTTGCAATGGCTTTTGCCAATGTTCTTCACATTCAAATAAGATCACCTGCTTTGTCAACTCAATGGTATCTAATGAAAAGATGCCTTCTGCTGCACCAACATCCAGTAGTGTACGGTTAGTGAGTTCATCATAGGCTCGCACATAACGATGAGCTGCGCGTTCGTCCTGCTCGATGAGTAATGCCCGATAATCTTTCTTTACCTTTTCTTCATCATAAAAGTGAGGAAAATAAAGTTTCTTTCCCTGATGAATGACATAAGGCAATTGCTTCACTGCATCTTTCAAAACTTCAATTTCTTTTTTCTTATACTCGAGAGCGTATTCATCTGGATAGGATGTTAATCCGTGCTTGCCCATAAAAGCGAAAGCCTTATTATGTTCCGTTTTAGGCAAGAGAAAATAAAACAAGTAAACCAATTTGCTCTTAACGATGACACCGAAGTGGCGAAAGAAGAAAATGATCTTACCTAAAAAAGCATCATAGATGCGCTGCCGTAAAGTAAGAGGAAGAAGTTTTCTATAAATGGCAGAGATCATGGCAATCGACTAAAGATGTTTGGATGAATAACGGGTAAGTCGCGATTATTTATTTTGGTAAAAATACGATTGTTTTTGAAAACGGAAGGTATCTATTTCATTACCGAAGTGTAAAACGCTTTTTTGATGTCGTTGAATTCGTTTCGATAGGCCCAAAACAAAATAATAATACCGAGCACGACATAGCCTACGTGGAGCACCAACGAATAATCATTTCCCCAAACAGGTTCGAGTGAAAGAATAAACACCGACAAAAGCACGGGCGCTCCTACTAGTTTAAACACATTTATTTTGAAACTGAATTTACCTCGTATGCCGAAATAAAGCAGCATAATCTCAAACACATAAGCTATGAGCGAAGAAATCAGTGCACCCCACACTCCCCATCGATGTATCAAAAAGTACATGACTCCAATTTTTAAGGCTGCTAAAAAAAGATAATACACCGGAAGCGGCTTAGAATATTTGAGAGCAGCGTAAGGCATTGCCATGTAAAGGCGAAGGGGTCGCATCAAGTAAATGATCGCTGCCAAAGGAAGCAGCGGAATAGCCGCATGATAATCGCTATTAAAAAATAGATGGATGACAGGGGGAAAAACCAACAAACTACCGGTGACAGCCAAAATCGCAATAGCTGTCATTCCATTGTAGTAGCGATTGATCTCGATGGTACTCGATTTTATTTGCTGATCATTTACTTTGCCAAGAACCTTGGGGTGTATCGTTGAATTAAGTCCGGTAAGAATAAAATCAATGGCCAGCAAAAACTTCAAGGCCACGTCATAATAAGCAACAGTAGATTTGGAAAGAATGATTGCCAATAGTAAGATTCTATCGTAGTAGTTAATGAACCACTGCTGGATTTGATAGATCAATGACGGTGTATTGAAACTGAATGTTGTCTTCAATAACTTCCAATCAAAATGAATTCCAAATTGCCTGTAAATGCCTGCCAAAACCCAAGCTGCGGAAATCAGCACACCTAATAACTTTCCACCGATTGGTCCCCATAAACTATCCGGAAAAAGTTTAAGACCTACTATAGTAAAAATCGCGATGAACGAAAACGAAAAAACGTTGCCCCATAAAAACTGGGTAGGCTTACTCTGTGTTTGCAGCAAGCTGTTGTTTATCTTAAACAAAGCCTGAAAAACTCCCGACCCAACTGATAAAACACCGAATGGTAAAAATGGGATATTGCCTTCTCCATAAACGGTTTTAAAAATCCAATTACCACCTATAGCTAAAACTGCTCCTATCGCCAGACTGAGTAAGAGTACAAACACGAATGCGCTGCTGATGAATTTGGCTAATTGTTTAGGGTCGTTTTTATACTCATGAAAGTTGATGTAGATGGAAGCATCAAAACTATAAGTAACTAAAATCTGAACGAGCAATGAAAACCCAACGTAGATGCTGAACATGCCATACACTTGAGATGGCAATTCACCATAGAATGGCATTAAGATAATAGCACTAGCCACCGGCAATGAGCCAGCGATGGTGTATATAGCAGAACTCTTAATAAAGTTTTTACTGATCAATGGAACGAATCGTTTAAAAGTTCTATTAGCTGATGTGTTAAGCTACTCCGCGAGTAAATTGCGCTTCGACCAGTACTATTTTTGTCAGGCCACTTTGCAAAACTTTCTGCTAAGCTGATTTTTATCTCTTCAATGGATTCCCTTTCAAATATCTTCCCTGCCTCTGTTTCCTTCAATACGTGAGCTGCATCTCCCTCAGTAGGGCCAATGGCCAAAATCGGATTGCCCGAAGCCAGATACTCGAAAAACTTGCCCGGCAAATTACCCGGTGCAATAGCCGTATGCGCCAATACTAATAATTGCAAATCGGTTTCGCCATACAGTTTGAGTAATTCACTATGCGGCATCTGATCAACAAAGCGTGTTACTTTATTCAATTGCTCATCTCCGGCCACATAATTTTTAAATGCCGAGTTGACGTTACCGATAAATTCAATGAGAACATTATTCGCAAATTCCGGATTCTCCAGACACAACGACTTCACTGCTTCCATCACCGGACGAGGATCTCGAAGTTCATCTACAACACCCACATGTCGGATGGTGAATCGTGAAGTTTTCTTATGAACAATTCCGGCAAAGTCGTCCTCGTCAAATCCATTCGTAATCAACTGCACTTTTCGACCGCTCAATGCTTCCAATCGGGTAACATGAAATGGTGCGATTGTGATTACCTCGTCTGCCGTGGTAAGTACTTTCTTCTCCAACGCTTGATGTCTCTTCCTTGCCCATTGGGTTAACGAAAGCGTATCCAATAAATCCCATTCACTCCAGGGATCTCTGAAATCAGCAATCCAACGCAGTGATGGGTCTTTCTTTTTCAGCTCTAAACCAATCAGGTGCATGCTGTGGGGCGGCCCTGTGGTGATAATCTTTTTTATTTCGTTGGCTTTCAAAAAATCATGCAGAAAAGTAACGGATGGTCATACCCAAAACACGCGCGCATCGGG
>JABFSO010000243.1 GCA_013140555.1 Cyclobacteriaceae bacterium
CTACTCTACCTGGAAGGGAAAGCGACTTTATTTAGAAGATATTGTAGTAACGCAAAACCAACGCGGAAAAGGAATTGGCCACATGCTCTTTGAAGAAACCATGCGTTACGCACTGCAAAGTGGTTGTACTGGTATGCAATGGCAGGTGCTGGATTGGAATGAACCAGCTATAAACTTCTATAAAAAATATCAAGCTCGCTTAGACGATGAATGGATCAATTGCCATTTGGAATCCAGTCAAATTAATGAATTCCTTTCAGGCAAGGATTGAAATTATTCGCTGGCGTAGTCTTTGAATCTGCGTACCATCGCAATAGTAAACCCAACCATTAAAACGAGTGTACCAATCCACAGTACATTGATTAAGGGTTTTTCTAATGCTTTGATTACTACCCAATCCTTTTGTCGGGTGTTGATACCCAATAAGAATTCGTTCGTTTCCGGTTGAATATTCAGAAGAGTTATCTTAACACCCAGATCATTAATCTCAGAAGGTAAACGACCTACCTGCGTTTTGTCCTTGATCAGAAATATGGGTTCAGCGTAGTAAACTTCATGTTCGCCTTGCACTTTAATTTTCGCTTGGACAGCCACATCTTGCGCGTCTAGTTGCACGCCTTCAATTTCATTGATGCGCTGAATGCTCTCAAAAGAGGCCACATATTTAGCGCTGATATAGAAGTCCTCATTCTGTTTTACTTTGCGTTCTTCCAAGTCGCCCCATTCCGGTTCTTCTTCGCGATTCATTGGAAGTGATACGTGCGTATACAAGTCTCGGGACAATTTCCGCTTGATATCAGGTGACGCGAGGAATCCGCCCATTGCCGGATTGATTTGCACCCGTGGAAATAAAGAAGCAGCAAGCTTTCCTTCTTTTCTTAACTCAATTTCATAAAACGTGTTTTCAGGATAAATTTCAAAAGTATCTCTTGCCTGATACAACTTTTCGCCATTGAATACGATATCTTTTTTGGCTACTACTTTAAAAGGATCTAGCGTAAGCTCAATATCATTTTTGTTTACATATCCGCTTTTGTGGCGTGGTTCGATTCGCTCTCCCTTATACTCAATGTCGTAACCGGCCATGGAGCGAGGCTCATTGATAAAAAGTAAGAGATTATCACGGTTAAAATCTGTAGGTAAGTCTTTCGAAATCAACATGCCAGTATTATTCAACGAAACAACCTTTGAATATCCTGCTGAGAATAGAACACCAATCAACATTAATCCTACTCCGATATGAGCGATGGCTCCGCCCGATAATCGGGGGTTAATTTTAAGAAGGCTAATCATCACCTTTACGTTGGATACAATAAGATAGATTCCGGCCAACGTAAGGATGAGATATGGAATAGAATAGATTTTCGCGATAGCAATAACCGCAGCAAAAACTAAAAGTGTGATTAAAACAGGTGTCAGTAGTTCTGACTTTAGTTTTTCCTTATCTATTTTTTTCCACCAGAAAAATTGTCCTGTTCCGGATAGGAATGCAATGGCTATTCCAAACCATAATTGAAACTTTGAGTAGAACTCAATTTGATTGGCGGGTGGTGCCAGATTCGAACTTCCTCCAAAAAGTGTGATGATCTTATTATAAACAGGAATTGAGGTGGGTAGCAATACCTGAAAGCCCATCATACATAAAGTAGTGGCACCTAAAAAAATCCAGAATTCACGTGAGTAAGTAGAAACTTCTTTTTCAGTAGAAGGAATTTCTTTCCAACGAAGAATAGAAAGGAGTATAGCCGCTAAGGTAAAGAACAACAAATACACCAATAGCTGCCCCGATAAACCCAAGTCAGTAAATGAATGAACTGAAGCATCGCCAAGAATACCACTGCGTGTGAGAAAAGTGGAGTAGAGAAGCAAAACAAAAACAGCGATCACCAATATGATGGACACCTTGAGTGCGGTGCCACTGTTTTTATAAGTGATCATGGTGTGAATGGAAGCAACCAGAATTAGCCAAGGAACATACACTGCGTTTTCAACCGGATCCCAATTCCAATAGCCTCCGAAATTAAGTGTTTCATAAGCCCAATAACCACCCATTAAAATACCTAACCCTAAAATGCCACCACCGAGTAATGTCCAAGGAAGAGCAGGTTTAACCCAATCGCTATATTTCTTTTGCCACAAACCCGCCATGCAAAATGCGAATGGAGGTAGCGCTAAAGCAAAACCCAAAAACAATGTAGGCGGATGAATGACCATCCAATAGTTTTGAAGCAATGCGTTTAGACCATTGCCATCTTTTGGAATAAAATCGGGTTGCAGTTGGAAGATTGGATCGCTAAGCGCATCGCGAAGAAGTATAAAAGGTGAACTTCCTAGTTTTAGGTCAATGCCTGGAATGACGATTCCGAGAATCATCGAAGCGAGAAATGCCTGCACGAGTGTAAAGACTACCATGGTTGGTGCCTCCCACATTTTTTGAGTTTTAATTAAGAATAACCCAATCACTACATGCCAGAACATCCACAACAAAAAGCTGCCTTCCTGACCTTCCCAAAAACAGGAAAGCATGTATTGCCCGGGCAAATGAAGTGATGAATGCGAGTACGCATAGTGATACTCGAAGTAATGCTGATAGATGATAACGAATAAACTTACAACTATACCAAGAACCGCCACCGCATGCATATAGAACGCAAAGCGACCATTGAGAAGCCATGAATTTTTTTGTTCTACATCTTTGAGCGAAGTCGCTTTCCAATAGGCAAATGAACTAAGAAGAGAAGTGACGAAGGCCGTGATGACTGACAGGTGGCCAAGATTGCCTATGGTATAATGCATTGCTTCGTTGGAATAGAGGAATCGGTATTAATTAAACCCCAGCATTTAATTTTTGTTCTTGGTATTTGGAAGGGCACTTCAGCAAAATTTTCTTAGCTAAGAATTTGTCATTTTGATAGCTTCCGATGACTACTACTTTTTCAGAACGAGTAAAATCGGGAGGCATGGGTTCGTTGTAAAAAACTTTCTGTTCTTTATTGTTGTCGTCTATCAGAATAAAAGAGAATGAAAGATTGTCTTCGCTCTTTTCAATGCCGATTGGATGGCCAGCCGCATCTTTTGGCAATTGACCCACTACATGAACTTGTGTAGAGCTACCAGTTGAAGCTAGCTGATAGGCTTCGTCAAAATTTACGTATGAGCTCGCATCGCCAGCGGTAGATATTATAATGACGATGGCTACAGCGATGACAGCAATGGCAAGCAGATATGATTTTTTCATAACAACAATGTTTAATCTTTTTTCGCGATTCGTTTTTCTAAACCGGATACTTTTTTGTCAATGAAAATCAAATATCCGATTAACCCGATCAAAATCACCAGAGCAATCGCAACCACCACATAGATTTTTCCATTGCTGCGCATGGTATCAGCCATTTCCGCATCTTGTGCGGACGCCAACAAGGGGAAACAAAAAACGATTAGTAAGGCAATTGCTTTATTTAGCATTTTCATCTTCAATGAATTCAATTTTTTCTTTAACAAGTTCAATTCGAATCAACAAGGTAGCGATCCACGTACCCAATAACCCCCAGCCAATCACGGCAGGATAAAACACCAAGCGCATTTTGCTATCTAAGTCATACGTATTAAATCCAGGATTGCCACCATTGCCAGGATGCATGGAACTCATCATACGTGGAATAATAAAAATGAGAGGAATCATAGCTGCAAAGGCAAACACATTGTAGGCAGCAGACAGACGCGCGCGTTGTTCTTGGTTGTTTACAGAGCCCCTCAAAATGAAATAAGCGAAGTAAACGAGTAATGCGATGGCGGCTCCGTTTTGTTTTGGATCGCCATGCCAAGGCGAACCCCACGTGTAGTTGGCCCAAATCATTCCGGTAACGATACCCAATATCCCAAGCACGATTCCAATCGTTGCAAATGCATTTGAGTAAATGTCGTGTAAGTTGTTCGGCTTGCGCAGGTACTGAATGGCAAAGTAGGTCGATGCTATAAACATGAACACCATGGCAAACCACATGGGTACATGAAAATAAAGAGCCCGAATGGTTTCATTAACGATATCAAGACGTGGAACAGGTATCAGAAATCCACCCACTACGGTGTAGATCAACAGAACCACTGACAAAATTTTCCACCAACTTTTTTTCATAAACGCACAGTTCGCAAATGGTTTTTTCTACGCTTTTCTTAGCTGCGCCAAATATACGGGAACAACAAATAAGACGCGGCTGTCACCAAACAATTTATTGCCATAAGAGTGATCAGTTCGTCATAACTGACACTTCTGTCCAAGTTATCAATGCAGTTTTTAGTGACTTTGATTGCCAATAAGAGCACCGAAATGACTACCGGAAAACTAAGCACTGTCATTAACACATTGCTATTATTTGCTTTGGCGGCAATACCTGAAAGAAGGGTAAGAGAAGCGGAGAAACCCCAGCAAACTAAAATGATCGTAGTTAAAAAAATCAGATGATCGCCTACCGGGTTTGCAATGAATAGTACAAACAAGCCAAAGCCACCAAGCGCTAGCAAAACGCACAGAAAAAAATTGTAAAGTAATTTAGCCAGAATGATTACATCGGGGCTAACCACCGAATAAAAGTAGATGTCAAGACCACGTTTTTCACCGATAAAGCTTTTAGCGATGGTATTAATCGAAGAAAACAGTATGGTTACCCAAAAAAGAGCGCTCCAAACTAGCGGTGTAATGAGGTTTTGGCGAAGGTTAAAGGTGATGTAATAGATGAAAACAGTGCTAAACAAGTACAAAGCCAGCCCAGAAATGACCGATTTTCGCCTGATTTCCAGCCGCGATTCTTTAATCAGTAAAGCTAAAATTGGCGCCATGAAAATTATAGAATATTTACCCCCTCTTTATTGTGCAAAGAAAGCGCATAAAGTCGGTTAAGCTATGCAATTTGTTAATTTTGCAGTCCTTTTAAATAGAAATAGATGAGCAAGGTTTTAGTGACGGGATCGGCCGGTTTTATAGGGTACCACCTAACCAAAAGACTGATCAAATCAGGGCATACAGTAACAGGCATCGACAACATGAATGCCTATTATGAAGTTACCTTAAAAGAATCCCGATTGAGCGATTTAAAAACATTGCCCCAATTTCAATTTCACCCAATTGATCTTCAGGATAAGAAAGCACTGGACGGATTGTTTGCTGAATCGAAGTTTGATTTTGTGGTCAATCTGGCTGCTCAAGCCGGGGTGCGTTATTCTATTGAAAATCCATATGCCTATTTGGATAGCAACCTCCACGGATTTCTGAATATTCTGGAAGCTTGCAGAAATAATGCCATCAAGCATTTAGTGTACGCCTCATCCAGCTCGGTCTACGGTGCCAACAAAAAAATTCCCTTCTCGGCCAAAGACAATGTTGATCATCCACTTGCGCTTTATGCCGCCAGCAAAAAGGCCAACGAATTGATGGCCCACACCTATTCTAATCTCTATCACATTCCTACTACAGGTCTGCGGTTTTTTACAGTTTACGGTCCGTATGGTAGACCGGACATGGCTTTATTCATTTTTACAAAAGCCATTTTAGAAGGCAAACCAATTGACGTGTACAACCATGGGAAAATGAAGCGTGATTTCACTTTCGTGGATGATATCGTAGAAGGAATTGTGCGCCTGTTAACCAATGTCCCAAAGGGCAATCCTTCGTGGGATGCCATGAAGCCAGATCCTTCATCCAGCTTCGCTCCCTATCGGGTGTATAACATTGGAAATAACAAGCCGGTGGAATTGCTTCACTTCATTGAAGTATTGGAAAACAAACTCGGCAAAAAAGCAGTGAAGAATTTTCTTCCGTTGCAAGCAGGCGATGTGCCCGAAACATTTGCCGATGTAGATGATTTGATGAATGATGTTGGCTTTAAACCGGCTACTTCCATCGAAGAGGGCATTAGTAAATTTGTGGATTGGTATTTAGAATATTATAAAGTAAAAATATAAGTGGAAAAAATCGGAATTATTGGCCTGGGCTACGTAGGGTTGCCGCTGGCCGTAGAGTTTGGTAAGTCGATGGATGTAATCGGCTTTGACATCAATCAATCTCGAATTGACGAATTGAAAAAAGGCTACGACCGCACGTTGGAAGTAGACGAAGCCGAGATGAAAAGTTCAACAAAGCTTACCTTTTCAACCAAGCTGGATGATCTGGCAACAGCCAATTATTTTATTGTTACTGTACCCACTCCGGTAGATGAATACCGCAATCCGGATTTGACTCCATTACAAAGCGCCAGCCGCACCGTTGGCTCCGTGCTGAAAAAAAACGACATCGTTATTTATGAGTCTACGGTGTATCCTGGCTGTACGGAAGAAGTATGCGTGCCTATTCTTGAGAAAGTAAGTGGATTAAAATTTAACGTAGATTTTTTTGCGGGCTATTCACCTGAACGTATTAACCCGGGAGATAAGCAACACCGCGTGGCAGACATTAAAAAAGTGACCAGCGGAAGCACACCGGAAATTGCCGAGAAAGTAGATCAGCTTTATAAAAAAGTAATTCGTGCGGGTACCTACAAAGCATCTTCGCTAAAAGTAGCTGAAGCGGCTAAGGTGATTGAAAACTCACAACGCGATGTAAACATTGCCTTCGTGAATGAACTGGCATTGATCTTTCAGCGCATGGGCATCGACACCCATGAAGTGTTGGAAGCTGCAGCAACGAAATGGAATTTTCTTCCTTTCAAGCCGGGTTTGGTAGGCGGACATTGCATTGGTGTAGATCCATATTACCTCACATACAAAGCGCAAAGCCTTGGCTATCATCCGGAAGTAATTCTATCCGGAAGAAGAATCAATGACAACATGGGTATCTTCATCGCCAACGAAGTGATCAAGTTGATGGCGAAAGCAAATATGCCTATATCAGGTGGAAAAATTTTAGTGTTGGGCTTAACCTTCAAAGAAAACTGCCCGGATATTCGCAATAGCAAAGTAGTAGATGTAATCAATGAGTTGCTCACGTTTGGCGCGAAGGTAGATGTGTACGATCCGCATGCCGATGCGGCCGAAGTAAAGCACGAATACAACCTCACCCTGACTTCAGATTTATCGCAGAAGTATCATGCAGTAGTTTTGGCAGTAAGTCACAAGGAGTTTGCTTCCATTGAATTAGAAAAACTGAAAGAGAAGAACGCCATCGTGTACGACATCAAAGGATTTTTACCAAAATCATCTGTAACTGCCCGTTTGTAAATGAGTGCCGCCAAAGTATTATTGACCGGAGGAGCCGGCTACATCGGCTCACATACTGCCGTAGAGCTGATCAACCAAGGCTTTGAGGTGGTTCTGGTGGACGATCTTTCACGGAGTGAATATCAGATGATTGAAGGCATTGAAAAAATTACTGGTAAGTCGGTAATTTTTTACAAGGGCGATTGTGCCGATGCTTCCTTCTTGCAATCTGTATTTCAGAAAGAAAAAATAGCCAGTGCTATTCACTTTGCCGCTTACAAATCAGTTGGAGAATCAGTAGAAAATCCACTGTTGTACTATCGCAACAATTTGCTTTCGATGGTCACTCTGTTAAGTGAAATGAAAGGGGCCAGTGTTAGCAAGATCATCTTTTCATCTTCGTGCACGGTATACGGTCAACCGGAACATATTCTGGTAGATGAATCGGCTCCGTTCAAAAAAGCAGAATCTCCTTATGGAGCGACTAAGCAAATGTGCGAACGCATTTTGGAAGACGCTACAATAGCGGATAAAAATCTGAAGGTAGTTTCGCTTCGCTATTTTAATCCGGTGGGAGCGCACCCCAGTGCTTTGATTGGCGAATTGCCGATTGGCACGCCCTCTAACTTGGTGCCCTTTATCACGCAAACAGCAGCCGGCATCCGACAACAACTCACTGTTTTCGGAAATGATTACAATACCCCCGATGGCAGTTGTGTTCGCGATTTTATTCACGTAGTGGATTTAGCAAAAGCACATGTGAAGGCAGTGCAAGCTATTGATTCGATTACCACACCCTATGAGACATTTAACATTGGTACAGGTAAAGGTGAGACGGTTCTTGAGTTGATAAAGAAATTTATAAGTGTGACGGGTGTAAAGTTAAACTACACGATTGGTGCCAGAAGACCGGGTGATGTAGAAAAGATTTTTGCGGATCCAAAAAAAGCACACGAAATTTTAAAATGGAAGGCTGAACAGACTTTGGAAGATTCATTGCTCGATGCCTGGAATTGGGAAAAAAAATTAAGAGGATTGAAATGAGCCAATCAATAAAAATGGTGGATTTGCAGGGGCAATACCTGCGAATAAAGTCGGAGATAGACTCCGCTATACAAGGTGTATTAGACTCAACAGCTTTTATTCAAGGGCCACAAGTAGCACAATTCGCAGAAGCTTTGTCAAAGCATAATCAAAACTGTTCCATAGTAACCTGTGCGAATGGTACCGATGCGTTACAAATCGCGATGATGGCACTCGACTTTAAGCCAGGAGATGAAATTATTTTGCCGGTACATACCTACGTAGCTACAGCCGAAGTGATTGCACTACTCGGACTCAAACCCGTATTCATTGATGTGGATGCTGATACGTTTACGATTGATGTAAATCAAATTGAAGAGAAAATCACTTCTAAAACAGTAGCGATTGTTCCCGTGCATTTGTACGGTCAATGCGCCAACATGGAAGCGATTTTAAAAATTGCAGCCAAAAGAAATATTTATGTCATCGAAGATGCCGCTCAGTCACTCGGAGCTGAGTATACCTTCGCTGATGGAAAGATGATGAAAGCCGGAACAATGGGTGCCCTTGGCACTACTTCGTTTTTCCCATCTAAAAACTTAGGATGCTTTGGTGATGGCGGAGCCATTTTTTGTGGCGATGCAAAATTGACGGAACGTGTGAAGATGATGGCCAATCACGGCCAGAAAGTAAAATATCAACACGATGTGATTGGCGTGAACAGTCGGTTGGATACACTGCAGGCTGCAATCCTTTTGGTGAAGATCAAATATCTCGATGAATACACTCGCAAGAGAAATGAGGCGGCAGCTTTCTATGATCAACAGTTAAATTCTGTTGATTTCGTCTCCATCCCCGTAAGGGCTAAAAACTCTACACACGTGTTTCACCAATACACGATCAAGGTTAACTCAGGGAATCGCGATCATTTCAAAAAATATTTGGAAGAAAAAGGAATTCCAACCATGATCTACTATCCGATTCCATTGCACTATCAAACTGCCTATAAGATGGATGGGTTTGGGCCGGGCTCTTTTCCTGTTACCGAACAACTTTCCAAAACAGTAATTTCGTTGCCCATCCACACCGAAATGACGAATGACGAATTGATGTACATTTGTTCAACCATTAAAGATTATCCCCGCCATGCCTGACGATAAATCGTACTATGTCCACCCGAGTGCCATCGTAGATGAAGGATGTGAAATTGGTGCGGGTACTAAAATCTGGCACTTCTCACACATCATGCCTAATTGTAAAATCGGAGAAGGTTGTAACATCGGGCAGAATGTGGTGGTTTCTCCAGAGGTTGTGTTGGGAAAAAATGTCAAAATCCAAAACAACGTTTCGATTTACACCGGTGTGATTTGTGAAGACGATGTTTTTCTTGGGCCATCCATGGTTTTCACCAATGTGATTAATCCACGAAGTGCCGTCAACAGACGCGGGCAGTATAGCAAAACAACGGTGAAGAAAGGCGCATCGATTGGTGCCAATGCAACGATTGTTTGCGGACATGATATTGGTCAGTATGCATTTATTGGAGCCGGTGCAGTGGTAACAAAACATGTGCCTGACTATGCACTCGTAGTGGGCAACCCGGCTAAGCAAACCGGATGGATGAGTGAGTATGGTCATAAACTGGTATTTGATAAGGCAGGAATAGCAGAGTGCCCCGAGAGTCACGACAAATACCAATTGAAAGAAGGCAAAGTAAGTAAGCTTTAATTTTTATACGATGAAGAATTTTGCATTGATAGGAGCAGCCGGATACATTGCTCCGCGCCACTTGCAGGCAATAAAAGACACAGGCAATAATCTGGTGGCTGCATTAGATCGCTTTGATAGCGTGGGCATAATGGATAGTTATTTTCCAAAGGCAGATTTCTTTACGGAGTTTGAGCGCTTCGATCGACATATCGATAAACTGAAGCGCATGGGACAGAAGATTGATTACGTAAGCATTTGCTCGCCCAACTATTTGCATGATTCGCACATTCGATTTGCATTGCGTCACCAAGCAGATGCTATTTGTGAAAAACCTTTGGTACTCAACCCGTGGAACGTAGAAGCGCTCGAAGAAATTGAGAGAGAAACCGGCAAGCGTGTTTATACAATTTTACAATTGCGCTTGCATCCCAATATTCAAAAGTTGAAACAAGAGATTGATGCGGCTCCGGCAGGTAAAGTTTTTGATGTGGACTTGAACTACATCACCTCGCGCGGCAAATGGTATTTCCACAGTTGGAAAGGAGAAGAGATGAAATCAGGAGGAATTGCCACTAATATTGGAATACACTTTTTTGATATGCTGCTGTGGGTGTTTGGTGGATTAAAAAGCAGTTCAGTTGAGAAGAATGAATCCGATCACGCCAAAGGATTCTTAGAGTTGGAAAAAGCGCGGATCAAATGGTCGTTGAGTATCAATGAAGAACATTTACCCGCAGAAGTTCGCAAAGCGGGTAAGCGCACATATCGTTCGCTAACCATGAATGGAAACGAGATTGAATTTAGTGATGGCTTTACAGAGTTACATACAACAAGTTATAAGGAGATTTTAGCCGGACGAGGATTTGGATTGGCAGATGCAAAACCATCGATCGAGTTGGCATATCAACTGAGAGGTAAAGATTAATACAAGAGAATGGCCATTAAGAGAGTTATTCACCAACTGCATGTTTGTTTTAGCCCATTTGGCTTTAGAAAATAAATTATAAACACATGAAAGGAATTATTCTTGCGGGCGGATCTGGAACACGATTGTATCCACTGACCAAAGCAGTTTCCAAACAACTGCTTCCCATCTACGATAAACCGATGATTTATTATCCATTGTCGGTGTTGATGTTGGCAAACATCCGCGAGATACTTATTATCTCTACTCCACACGATCTTCCGCTCTTTCAACAATTGTTGGGCGATGGATCTTCACTTGGAATTAAATTGGAATACAAAATACAACCATCACCCGATGGATTGGCACAAGCATTTTTGTTGGGAGAGTCTTTTTTAGGCAATAGTTCTGCTTGTTTAGTTTTAGGTGATAATATTTTCTACGGCTACAATTTCTCGGCACAATTAGAGCAAGCGAGTAAAATTGAAAAAGGCTCAACGGTTTTTGGTTATTATGTGAATGATCCCAACCGATATGGAGTGGTAGAATTTAATGATGAAGGCAAAGTTTTATCGATTGAAGAAAAGCCAAAAGAGCCAAAGTCAAATTACGCTGTTACCGGTTTGTACTTTTATGACAACACAGTGGTCGAAAAAGCAAAAACCATTAAGCCATCACCACGAGGAGAATTAGAAATAACAGACTTGAATAACTTGTATCTGAAAGAAGGAAGCCTAAACGTTAAATTGTTGGGCCGTGGAATGGCTTGGTTAGACACCGGCACACACGAGTCGATGCTGCGTGCTTCTACTTTTGTGGAGTCCATCGAAGAACGCCAAGGACTGAAAATTGCATGCTTGGAAGAAATAGCTTTTCGCAAAGGATACATTTCAAAGTCACAATTGGAGGAATTGGCAAAGCCGCTTTTGAAAAATCAGTATGGCCAATATTTAATGAAAGTGCTAAACGAGAAAGTGGTGATTAAGTAATCATAAATAAGACAAAGCATAACCTATGCGATTGATTGAAACAGGATTTGACGATTTATTCATTATTGAACCGAAGGTGATTGAAGATGATCGCGGCTATTTTATGGAATCGTATAATTATGACGCAATCAAAGCAAAAGGTGTAGATATTCGGTTTATACAAGATAACCAGTCGCGATCCCGCAAAGGTGTATTACGCGGCCTGCATTTTCAAAACGCACCGTATGCGCAAACTAAATTGATTCGCACGTTAAGTGGAAACATATTGGATGTAGCCCTTGATTTACGAAAAGAAAAAAGTACGTTCGGAAAAGTTTTTACTTTAGAACTTTCGGCACAGAATAAAAAACAAGTGCTTGTGCCGAAGGGCTTTGCGCACGGTTTTTTAGTGCTAAGTGATGAAGCAGAAATACTGTACAAGTGCGATGAAACCTATCATCCGGAAGCAGAAGGCGGTATCATTTGTTCTGATCCGGAATTGAATATTGATTGGGGTATTTCGTTGGATCAAGTTATTTTATCAAAACGCGATCAACAGCACCCCACATTAGCAAATGCGAAATTTAATTTTTAGTTGACAAAGCAATAATTGATTCGGCTATGAAGAATATTTTAGTGACAGGCGGAGCAGGTTT
Organism: Cyclobacteriaceae bacterium; assembly: GCA_013140555.1. Classification (GTDB taxonomy): domain Bacteria; phylum Bacteroidota; class Bacteroidia; order Cytophagales; family Cyclobacteriaceae; genus ELB16-189. The sequence goes on from JABFSO010000243.1 coordinate 12,450, forward strand.
TATTGGCTCCAATTTCATTCCTTACATGGTAAGTGCCCATACAGATTACCACATTGTAAATCTGGATGCGCTGACGTATGCGGGAAACGTGAAAAATCTGGAAGAAGTAAAGGACAATAGTCGCTATACTTTTGTAAAGGGAGATATTTGCGATCGCGCTCTTGTCGAGCAATTGTTTGCCACCTATCAATTTGATGGTGTGATGCACTTTGCGGCAGAGTCACATGTAGATAATTCTATTGAAGGCCCGGAAGCATTTATTCGCACAAATGTGTTTGGCACTTTTACGCTACTCGATGTGGCGAGAAAGAGTTGGATGGAAGCACCTTTTCAGTTTAAGCAAGGCGCTGAGGCAAAACGATTTTTGCATGTTTCAACAGATGAAGTATTTGGTTCGCTGGGAGCAACAGGATTGTTTACGGAAACAACTCCATATGCGCCCAATAGCCCTTACTCAGCTTCGAAGGCCAGCAGCGATTTGATGGTGCGTAGTTATTTTCATACCTACGGCATGAACGTGGTGACTACGAACTGCTCGAATAATTACGGACCAAAGCAGAACTCTGAAAAGCTAATCCCCACTATCATCCGAAAAGCATTAGCAGAGCAACCCATTCCTGTTTATGGCGATGGAAAAAATGTACGCGACTGGTTGTATGTGTTAGATCATTGCACGGGCA
>JABFSO010000057.1 GCA_013140555.1 Cyclobacteriaceae bacterium
CCCCAGAATTTCATGGCACCGTTTTGTTCAAAGCCAACTCGATTCACACTCACCACGTGCAATCCGTTCGCCACTGCATGACTTCGTTGAATCGTTTGCCACGCTCCGTATTGCTCTGTGTTGGTGGCTTCGTCTTGCGAAGTAGCCCACCCGATGGCAGTTGGATAAAATAAAACTTCGGCACCCATCAATGCAGTGATGCGGGAAGCTTCCGGATACCATTGATCCCAGCAGATGAGTATGCCAATGGTTGCGAATTTGGTTTTGAATACTTTGTAGCCTAAGTCGCCCGGAGTGAAATAGAATTTTTCATAATAGGCCGGGTCATCCGGGATGTGCATTTTGCGATTCTTGCCCAGATAGGTTCCATCTGCATCGAGCACCGCTGTTGTGTTGTGATAAATGCCTTGGGTTCTCTTCTCAAAGAGTGAAGCAATGATCACCACGCCTAATTCTTTGGCAACCACCGAAAGTGCATCCGTTGTAGGACCCGGAATAGCTTCCGCCAATTTAAAATTGTCGTATTCTTCTACATCGCAAAAGTAAAGCGAAGTGAAGAGCTCTTGCAGACAAACAATTTGAGCGCCTTTGGCCGCTGCCTCACGTACTTTGACAATTGCTTTCTCTAAATTTTGTTTTGGCTGTTCGGTGCAGCTCATTTGCACCGTGCCGATTTTTACGGGTTTACCTGCCACTTGACTTAAATTTTTAAATGACTGAAAACTATTAAGTCGCAAAGTTACTGTTTACCCGTAAAAAAGTAGCATTAAATTTTTCTAATTGCCTTTCAGGTTTGCATCCAAAAATTTCAATACTTCTTCGGATGCTTTGATATTGTTTTCTTTTTTGACGAAGCCGTGACCTTCATCGGGGAAGATGACGTACTCGACCTTTACACCATTTTTACGTGCGTTGGCGACAATCTCATCCGACTCCACTTGCAACACGCGCGGGTCATTGCTGCCTTGCAATACAATAAAGGGTTTTGTGATTTTATCGGTATGGAAGAGAGGCGACTTAGCGTACAGTGCCACGGAGTCGATGGAGTTCGGATCTCCTAATTCCATATACAATGCTTTGCGCTGCGTTTCCCACCACGATGGAATGCTGCGGAGAGTACGTATCCAATTGGTGACACCAAAAAGGTTTACTCCTACTTTAAATTCTTCGGGTGCAAATGTAAGTGCGGCCATCACCATGTAGCCGCCATAACTGCCGCCATAAATTCCAATGCGGTCAGCATCGATGTAAGGAAGGGACGCTAACAGTTTTTTGGACTCTACACAATCTCTTAAATCTTCGTTGCCATGTTTGCGATCGTCTGCAGCAAAAAATGTTTTGCCATAGCCTGAACTTCCGCGATTGTTCACGGCCAGAACCGCATAACCATGATTGACCAAATGCTGCAATGCTGCAGAATAGTTCAAGCGTGTTTGTCCACCGGGTCCACCGTGTATCCACAAGAGTGCCGGCACTTTTTGGCCTTCTTTAATTCCTTTGGGTTTGTAAAGCAGACAGGGTATTTCCAATCCATCGAATGATTTGAAGCGAACCACTTCGCCTGCTACCAAATCATCGGGATTGATTTCTTTGGTCATGGTGTTGGTTAGTTGCTTTACTTCTTTGGTTTCGAAATTGTAGACAAACAAATTGCTGGGCGATTTGGAGCTGCTCACATAAAAGGACATCAGTTTTTCGCTGTCGGAAATAGTAACACCTGTGATGTCGCCTTCAGGCAAACCTTCTACGGAAACTAATTTGCCTCCGTCTTGTTCATTGTAGATTTTGATTTCGGTGCGGGCATCGTTGTTGATTGCCACTACGCGGTATTTTCCATTACGTGAAAGATATGCGTACATGATATCCCAAGGAGCTTCTTCTACTTTTTTCTTTTCGCCTGTCTCGATGTTGTAGCTAGCGAGGTACATGAATTCGCTGCCTTCGTCTGTTAAGTAGAAAAGCGTTTTGCCATCCAAGCTAAAGTATTGGGCATTGTATTGCGCATTGCCATCGTGTTGGGTGAGCAAATTGAGTTTGCCGGATTGTGTATCGAGCAGATACATGTTGGAGTTATTGGTGGTGATGGTTTCGCTGAGCGCGATGTAGCGATCGTCATTTGACATCACATCGGGGTTGAGTCCCTTTTCATTTTTATAGACGAGTGTGGATGGGTATACTTTTGTTTCACCACCGGATACCTGCACGTTGTACAAGTCGAAGAATTTTTTGTCGCGGCTATTGGAAGAATAGTACATGAGCTTTTTGTTGTAGCTCCATCCGGCAAACTGCGCCTTGGCAGTTGAGTCTTGAATCAGATCTTGTACGGAACCATCGGGTGATAAAACAAACAAGTGGTTGATTTCATTGCCGCCTTTATCGCTGGTGTAGAGTACGCGATTGTCGGTTGGGAAATACGATTGACTAAACACCGCATTGTCGGTGGAAGTGGTGAGTTGCTTTTCAACACCGGTTTTGATATCAATTTCGTAGGCATTGAAAATGCCGGTGGCTTTGCTGTTGTACACAATTTTGGTTTCATCGGGCGAGAAGGCTCCGCCATTGATTTGCACGATGTCCATGAATTGGTTGACGGTGTATTGCTTGATCGCTGCTTCTTTGGGTGCATTGCAGCTTTGGAAGATGAACAGCAAACCGGTGGTGATGAGAATGAGGCGCTTCATAGTTTTGTTGTTTGGGCCCTGACGATACTGTCAGGGTTTGTCTGTGAAATTATACAATTGAATTTCTATTTCATAATTACGGTTAATACTTCCATAGGTGAAAGGCGATTGTGACGAGTGGGCACTAGGCGTGCGCCAGCGGGCAAGGGATAGAGGCATGCATTGGAGCCCGAAGTGGAATGTGCGTGAGGTGGCGACTGCCGATAGCCCTTTGGCCCCCGATAGCTATCGGGGCGCGGCCATGCCCCCACATAAATTACTTTCGGTTGGCGAGGTATACTCCGCCTAAAATAGCAACCATGCCAATGAAGTGACCCATGTAAAGTTTTTCTCCATCGAGCACACCCCACATCACGGATACGATGGGCATGATGTAGGTGACGGAGCTGGCAAATAGCGGTGTAGAGATTTGCAGCAGTTTGTTGAAGATGAGATTGGCAACGGCTGTGCTCATGAGCGCTAAGATGACGATGAAGCCAGCGGCTTCCCATGCTCCGGGTTGTGTGCTGAGCTTTTGAACGAAGTCGGTGAAGCCAAACAAGTAGACTAATGCAAACGGCCAAATAAGTAGCAACGAAACGCTGGTGATCGTAAGCGAGCTAAGACCTTGTACATTGAACTTGATAAAATTTACGTTGGCGCCATAGAATGCACATGCTAATACTACGAGCAGTGCGTAGGCGTTGAATCCGCCAATGGCGCCCTCAGCACGAGCGAGTGCGAGGATAATTGCTCCACCAAAACTAATGAGCAAACCAACGACTGCATATCCGCGAAAGCGTTGTTTGAAAAAGAGTGCGCCTAACAACATAGCCCACAGCGGTGAGAGTGTGTTGAGGATGCCGGTGACAGAACTTTGTAAACGCGTTTGTGCGAGTGCAAATAAAAATGCGGGGATGAAGATGGCCATCATGCCGGAGGCAAAGAGTTTTATGTGATCGCCTTGTTTGAGTTCTTTCCAGCGCAGGAATGCGAAGGGCAACAAGAAAATGGTGGCGGCTGCCACGCGTAAAGATCCTACTTCCTCAGGTGAAAAAACTTTCAAGCCTTGCTTGATGAGGATGAACGAAGTGCCCCAGATCAGCGAGAGTGCAATGAGTAAGAAGATGGCGGTGCCTTTGTTGTTGTCGGACATGGTGGCTTATTGAAGTGCAAATAACAAAATTGTGCGGATGACTTCCTTCATTTATTTCAGACTTGTTTATTCGCCCGACTCTTCAAGGATTTTTTGAATGATGTTTGAATCTAATTATACTTCTCTAAATCTTCGGGTGTTTCGCCAAATATGGAAACGCCATAATTGCCGACCGTTGTTAGAAATTCTCGCTTAGTTATCCCAGCATATTCTGCTGCTTGACCGGATGATAGAATACCTTTGTCAAAAAGCATTGCAGCAACAGCCATTTTTACTTCTTGCTCGTTGGTTTCTTCGGGAAGTGTTAATGTCAAAGATTTCATGCCTTAGTATGTTGATTAAATTAGAACTCAATCAATTTGTGATTGGTTCCAAGTAATGATTTTCTACTTCTTCTAATATCGAATTTATTTCATCCACTGACAACGCCTCTACCAATCGCATGCGGAAGGGTTTAAAATCGGGAACACCTTTGAAGTAATTGGTGTAGTGCCTGCGCATTTCAAAAATGCCGAGCTTGTCGCCTTTCCAGCGAATGGAGAAATCAAGATGCTTGCGCGTTACCTGTATGCGATCGGCAATGGAAGGTGGAGGCAGGTGTGTTCCTGTTTTAAAAAAGTGTTTGATTTCGTTGAACACCCATGGCGCACCAATGGCTGCGCGGCCGATCATGATGCCATCTACTCCGTAGCGATTTCTGTATTCCAATGCTTTTTCGGGAGAGTCAATATCGCCATTGCCAAACACGGGGATTTTCATGCGCGGGTTTTCTTTGATCTTGCCGATGAGTGTCCAGTCGGCTGAGCCTTTGTACATCTGCACACGCGTGCGACCGTGGATGGTGAGTGCCTGTATGCCGATGTCTTGCAAGCGTTCTGCCACCTCCACTACGTTCTTGGTATTTTCATCCCAGCCTAAGCGCGTTTTCACCGTAACGGGCAAATGAGTTGCTTTCACTATTTCGGCTGTCATTTGCACCATCTTGGGGATGTCTTGCAAAAGCGCAGCACCAGCTCCTCGGCAGGCAACAGCCTTTACCGGGCAACCGTAATTGATATCGATTAAATCGGGATTTACTTCGGTAGCGATTTGTGCCGAGTGCACCATGTTGCCAATGTCGCCACCAAACAACTGAATGCCGATGGGGCGCTCGTATTCGAAGATATCGAGTTTCTGACGACTCTTGGCGGCATCGCGAATCAATCCTTCGGAGGAAATGAATCCGGTATACATCAAATCGGCACCGCCTTCTTTGCAAACCGCACGAAAAGGCGGGTCGCTCACATCTTCCATGGGGGCGAGCAACAGGGGGAATTCTCCTAAATCTATGGTACCGATCTTTGCCACGTTTGATTATTCGTTCAAAAACTGCGTTGTTTGCGAGCTAGTCTGCCTAAAGCAGCACAAAATTACTATTTTATTTACGGATGGAAGTGAATCAAGAAAAACCTGTTTGGCTGGTGTTGTTGCTGGTGGGCGTAGGTGCGTTGGCGGGGCTGATGATGGGAGGAGCTATTGGTTTAGGTTTAGCGAACTTGTTGTACGCGGGCGATGGTGATTTATCGCAAGCCATGCTCAACCCGAGTGACAACAATCTGCGGGTACCGTTTCTAGTAATGCAAGGCATGACTAGTCTGGGTGGATTTTTAATCGCTCCGTATTTTATCTGGAAGGCTCTGACAAAAAACAGCCTGAGTTATTTTAATCTTCAGCCTTTGCAGCCGCTGTCGCTGCTAGTGGCGGCAGGTCTGGTCATTTCATTTGCAGTTGCTGATTCCGCCATTATCGAGTGGAATCAAAATCTCACTTTACCAGATTTTCTGAAAGGCATTGAAGAATGGGCGCGCAACAAAGAAAATGAACTGGCCGACCTCACTAAGATGATCACCAATTTTCAATCGTTCGGTGAGTTTGCTCTAGCTTTTCTAGTGGTGGGTTTGTTGGCCGGCATTTGTGAAGAGTTTTTGTTTCGTGGTATTGTGCAGCGCGAGTTGTGGCGCGGCAGCGGTAATATTCACGTGGCCATTTGGGTGTCGGCTCTTATTTTCAGCGCCATCCACGTACAGTTTTTTGGTTTTGTGCCTCGGGTTTTACTGGGTGCACTCTTTGGTTATTTATACTATTGGTCGGGCAACTTGATCGTGCCGATTGCCGCGCATTTATTTAACAATGGTTTTTCATTGATTATGCTGTATTTGTTTCAGCAGAAGATAATCAACATAGATATTGATAAACCCGAAGCGGCACCCTGGCCCGCGGTGATTGTCTGCGGCCTTTTATCCATTGCCATCTTATTCTATTTCAAAAAGAAATTTTCCACTTCAACTCCTTCTACCCTTTGAGCGCTCCACAAAAAAAATTCAGCAACCTGCCCCAGCGTTTGGCTACAGCGCTGCTCGGTGCATTCGGTATTATTTTCGGTGTGGTGTATAGCGAGTGGACATACTTAGTCATCTTCTTCATCATCTGCTTTTTTTCCTTGCGGGAATTTTACAAACTCTCCGGATTGGATGGTATGATCCCTCAAAAAACATTTGGCACGATTTGCGGACTCACCATTTTCTTTCTTTCGTTTTTCATTGAAAATGGTTCGATCTCGTACCGCTATTACTTTATTTTCTTTCCATTGCTTTCTTGTGTGTACATGATCAAGTTGTACAAAAAGTTTGAGCGCAAGCCATTTACCAATATTGCCTTTACGTTTTTGGGCATCTTTTATATTGCGGTGCCTTTGGCGTTGTTGCACATTGCTGCCTTTGAGCAAGGCGAATACCATTTCGAAATCATCTTTGGTTCGCTTTTCATTTTATGGGCTACCGATACAGGCGCTTACTTTGCTGGATCGATGTTTGGCAAGCGTAAATTGTTCGAGCGTATATCTCCTAAAAAATCGTGGGAGGGTGTGATTGGTGGTGCATTGCTTGCTTTTGCAATGGCGTTTGCGATGGCTTACTTCTTCCCACTGCTGGCGTTGTGGCAGTGGCTGAGCATTTGCGCTATTATTATTGTGGGTGGTGTGTATGGCGATTTGGTGGAATCGCTATTGAAGCGCAGTATTGAAATCAAAGACTCAGGAAATAGTTTGCCCGGACATGGCGGCTTTTTAGATCGCTTCGATGGTTTGTTTATCTCGGCTCCTTTTATCGTGGCCTTTCTAGAGATTTTTTAGAATCTCGGTGCCTTCATAGATTTCGTTTAGCGAAACGATGATGTCCAATGATGAAATCTTCATTTCGTCTTGCAGATTAGTTGTTTCGGTAAGTACCCAACTATTATCAGAATCATTTTTCAGGTTTTTGACAATACGATGTTCGTATGAAGAGATCGTCCAATATTCTTTTAAGTCAGGAATTGCGCGGTAGCGCATAAATTTTCTCCCGTTATCATAATCGGCAGTAGAATGGGAAAGTACTTCTACTAAAAATACGGGGTTCAACAGCGTATCAAACTCATTGTCTAAGAACTCATCTTTACCACAAACCACCACAATATCCGGGTAGGTGTAAAATGCTGTACCCGGAGTGTGCAATCGCATATCATTCGAGTAGGGTCTGCATCCTTTACCTTTCAGTTTCAGGTGTAAGTAGGCAAAGAAGTTACCCGAAATAATATTGTGATTGCGAGTCGCGCCTTCCATAGCCGTTATCTCACCTTGGTAAAATTCACTCTTTGCCTCCGCGTTCCGCTCCAGCGAGAGGTATTCTTCTTCAGTATAGCGTTTGATGGTCTGAGCCATGATCATGGAATCGAAAACTTAATTTAAGATACAAAATTTAAAATCCATTACGGATGCAGGCCTTGGCTATAAAGAAAAGGTTGATTTTTTAACGATTTCAAGTTCATTCCAGAGCCATCGCCTGAAAGGCATTACGACCGAACATTTTTTGCCAAAGTTGCCGTTTTCTAAATGTTTTTCCTTTGTATGAAAAGGAACACCAAACATTCTACTTTTTAGGATTGCCTTACTCCATCTGGCCAAATTATATATCTTTGCAACCGTTTTCGAGCTAGATTTAAACACGTAAATTCTATACTACCATTTTATGGCTTACATCGAACCAGCACCGTTACTCGACAAAGAGAATCCATTTGAGGCAATGATGTCTCGCTTCCGCACCGCTTCCCAAATATTGGGCTTGGAAGAAGAAGTGTACAATGTGTTGAAAGTACCTGCTCGTCAGGTGATTGTTTCATTACCTGTAACGATGGACGATGGAAGTATCCGCGTTTTTGAAGGCTACCGTGTAATTCACTCAACTATTTTGGGCCCTTCTAAAGGAGGTATCCGCTTCGATCCGCATGTAAACTTAGATGAAGTAAAGGCATTGGCGGCCTGGATGACTTGGAAGTGTGCTGTAGTAGACATTCCATATGGCGGTGCCAAAGGTGGTGTTGCCTGCAACCCACGCGAAATGAGTGCCGGTGAAATTGAACGCCTGATGCGTGCCTACACTTTGTCAATGATCGACATCTTTGGTGCCGATAAAGATATTCCTGCTCCTGATATGGGTACAGGTCCACGCGAAATGGCTTGGTTGATGGACGAATATTCCAGAACACAAGGTATGACGGTGAATGCTGTAGTTACCGGCAAGCCGATTGTATTGGGTGGATCTTTAGGAAGAACCGAAGCTACCGGCCGTGGTGTAATGGTATCTGCGTTGGCCGCGATGGAAAAATTAAAAATCAATCCGTACAAAGCAACTTGCGCGGTGCAAGGTTTTGGAAACGTAGGCTCATGGGCTGCGCGTTTGTTATCGGAGCGTGGCTTGAAGGTGCAAGCGATCAGCGATTTGGGCGGTGCGTACTACAATGAAAATGGTATTGACATTGAAGCCGCTGTGAAATACCGTGATGCCAACAAAGGTTCACTGGAAGGATTTCCTAATGCTGAGAAAATTGGAAGTGGCGAGATCTTGACATTGCCTGTTGATGTGTTGGTTCCTGCAGCTACTGAAGATGTGATCACCGGAAGCAATGCCGGAAAGATTCAGGCGAAGTTGATTGTTGAAGGTGCGAATGGTCCTACGTCATCCAAAGCTGATAACATCATTTACGAAAAGGGAATTAGCGTAGTGCCAGATATTTTGGCGAATGCCGGTGGTGTAACTGTTTCTTATTTCGAGTGGGTGCAGAATCGCTTGGGTTATAAGTGGACGGCTGACCGTGTGAACAGACGCAGCGACCGGATTATGAAAGATGCGTTTGACAATGTGTATAAAACCGCCACTGAATACAAAGTATCATTGCGCATTGCTGCCTACATGGTGGCCATCGACAAAGTAGCAAAGACCTATAAATTCAGAGGAGGATATTAATCTGCTTCTCAAGAACAAAAAAGCCTCGCAAATGCGGGGCTTTTTTATTATCAACTAAGCACGTTCAAGCACTGCCATCGCTGCATTGTGTCCGGGAATGCCACTTACACCTCCACCCCGTTTGGCACCGGCTCCACAAATAAAAATGCGTGGATCATCTGTCTCTACACCCCAGCCCGGTGCTTCGTCATTTTCCCGGAAAGGAAAAGCCAAGTCGCGGTGAAAGATATTTCCGCGCGGCAAGCCGATTGCTTCTTCAATATCTTGTGGTGTCTTTGCCTCAATGGTTAGTTCACCATCGTTGGATTTTGCGAGCACCGATTCGATCGGGTCTTCCAAGTATTGATTCAACGATTGAATCGCGGCCTTCAATGCTTCCTCTCGTGTTGCATTGTTATTCTTATCAAAAAGAGTGGCAGGTGTATGAAGTCCAAACAATGTTAGTGTGTGATAGCCTTTACTTTGTAGGTCTGCGCTGAGAATGGTAGGATCGGTCAACGTATGGCAATAGATTTCCAACGGCAAGTTGTCCGGCATTTTTCCGGACTTGGCTTGTTCGTAAGCTTTCTCGAGTTGCGTAAAGCTTTCGTTGATATGAAATGTTCCGGCAAATGCATCGCGCGGATCGGCACCGGACTTCAGTCGTGGCAACTGTTTTACCAACATGTTAATTTTCATCTGCGAACCATCTAAACTGGATGGCGGATTTTTGCCACGCAATTTTGCCAATGTTTGTGGAGCAGCATTGGACAGCAAATAAGAAGAAGCGAAACTACTTCCGTCATCTAAAGTTACTACGACCTCTTTTGCATCCGAAGCTACCTTAGTGACGCGGCTATTCAACGCAATGGTTACGCCTGCGGCTGTGGCAACTCTTTCCAATTCTTTGACGAGTGCTCCCATTCCACCCTGTGGCACTTTCCATTCGCCATTTCCATTCCCGATCAGGTGATAGAGAAAACAAATATTGGCTTGTAATGTGAATGCCGATGTAAACGTACCGATCAATCCATCGGTGAGCACCACACCGCGCACGATGTCATTTTTAAAATGTTTGGAAATCGTTTCACCAATGGGGTTTTCAATCAAATCGTTCCAAACAGAATCAATGTCGATATTTTTCTTCAACTCACTTCGTGTCGGCAATTGCTGCAACATGCTAGGCGCGATGCGCTGCGCAAACTGTTCGATATCGCCATAAAACTTTTGCCAGGCTTTCCATTCGTTGGCACCCTCGGGTAATTGGTTAAATGAGTTGGCGGTTTGGTCATCCCAAATTCGGGAAATGTGCAAGCCATTGTTCTTGCCCTGAAAATGATAAGGAGTATAACTCGCTACTCTGCGCGATAACACTTTGAAGTTAAGATTCAGATCATTGACAATCTTATCAGGTAATAAAGAGACGAGGTACGAATAGCGTGATAAGCGCGCGTCAAAATCCGGAAATACCTTTACGCTGGTGGTGGCGCCTCCGGCCTCGTTATTTGCTTCCAGCACGAGTACTTTTTGACCGGCTTTGGCCAGATAGGTAGCGGCTATCAATCCATTGTGCCCCGCTCCGATAATGACGATGTCGTATTTTTTTGTCATGAAGAAATCAGCTAAATCAACATGAGTAAATTTAGTGAAAAAGTTGGGTTGGCTGGTGGTGCGATAGAATTCAATCGCACCGTTCTCAATTCCTAAAATATTTCCACCACCAAAGAAAAAGACTCATTGTCGCGGTTGCGCATCATGGGCATGGGGCGATCTAATTTTACTTTAGGGTTGATCTCTGTTACTGTAAAGGTTTGGCCACCGATCGGTAGATTCTTTGGGTCGAATGAAAGCCCGGCTGTGTTACTTATTATTACTTCTTGTGGGAAAAAGTAAATTTGATTTCCCACTTGAATGTTATCCGGCAGCGATAGTTGATCTGTATAACGAACGCTAATTTGTGTAACCACTCCACCATGCTCGGGAACGAAAGCACTTGGGTTCAGATTATTTCTTGGCGATACTTCCTGATGTACTACTGTGGGCATGGCGACCGGCTGCTCAACTGCAACAGGTTGTGGTTCGCCTACTTTTATTAACTGCCATTGTGCACTCCACCACCCGAGGTCAATCGACCCTGCTTCCAAACGACCATTTTGATTGTGAATAGCTGTCTCCTGTTTCCACCGATTACGCAAGCGGACAAAAGAACTTCCTTCCACGGGCTCGAGTGCCCACTGTGCACTCCACCAGCCGGGTTGAATGCTGCTACATTCCAGCGCTCCATTTTGGATGTGTAGAAATTCATTCTTCCACCGGTTTTTGATTTGATAGTAGCCGGAACCATCTACATCCACGATGATCCACTGTGCGCTCCACCAGCCGGGTTGGATCGAACCGACCGCTGGCTGTGGTTGCTCCGCATGAATAAATTCGTTGGACTTCCACCGGTTTTGAATTTGATAAAAATCCTGTGCATGGGAACTAATGCCTACAGAAAATAAAAGAACGGCAAAAAGGATTAGCTGGCGCATGGGGAGTTTGGAAAGTGTTGTGATCGAAATTATCTAAAAAGATAGGTATATAGATTGAATAATCCGAGGGGTGGGTTGATCGTTTTTTTAAATGGCTAGAGTAACTTATGAGTGCAGATTAAGCTGACGGTTCCATGTCCTTAATTGTAAACGAAGGGCAGCAATTGAGACTGATACAAACTACTGATAGCCGGGGGAAGGCTTCATTCATTAGGAATTAACTAATGCCAAAGTATAATCCTTATTACGAAACTGTGCGTCTAAAAATTCCGCTATTTCCTTTTCGGTAGAACCTCGAGTAAATCTGTTATCAATTAAATTTTCAATTCTTTGAGAAGGACTAACAAAAAGTGAAATATCACTGCTTAGGATAAAATCTATCTCTCTTAGGAGTTTTATCGCTTGCTTTATATTACCTTCAACTATCATTACATATCCATGGTCAAATATGGTATACTCTAAGGTTTCGGTAATGAGTTTTCTATAGATGGTACTTTGTGGATCAATATCTTCCTTTTTAAATAATTTAAATTTAAAAGATGTTCTATTGAAAAATTCTTCGCAGAAAATTTCGAGCTGTTGCCCCATAACTATTCCGTCCTCATTAAAAATGTAAAAGGTAGTTTCATTCATCTTGTTAAGTTTAGGGATTCCATAGAACCAATTCAACTTTTACAGGAACTTTATATTTGGAACCTAGATGCTCGAACAGCTTGACACTGCTTTTGTTGTCCTAGCTTATGCAAATAACAAGTTCTTCTACAGGGTTAGATTTGTCTGAAATTATTATTGAGTAACGTCTAAACTCATCTTCTATATCACCATAGAGAAATGGTTTTTGATTATAGCTTTCAATCGTATAGAATTCACTTGGATTGTGGTTCGCATCTAAAAGTGCTTTTTTCAGCGTCAATACCATCCGCCCAAATTTTCCCGCCACCTCCAATGGCTTCGTATTGAATATCATTTCTAGTAACATGCCTTTCAAAAATTCCATAGGTAATCTCTCCTTGGATTCACCTTTGTTTTAAGTGTCTTAACGTAGTCAGCAAAATTAACCCCTCACTTAGCTACTTTAGCTTCGGCCTACTATAACACTTGAAAATTGCTTCTAGTAAATTCTACATACTTCATTTCTTTCAATAGTTCATTATTCCAAAAATCAGCATTCGATAGTACTAATCCATGCTCTTGACTTTTTTGAATGATAACAATTTCTCCATTAAATAAAAGGAGAAATTCTCTATCATAGGTCTTCACGAATTCCAAAATAAATCTTATCATATTCATCTTTGGAGTAATAAAGGAGACTTTATTTATATACCTAAATGTAATTATGCTTCTAAAAAGCAACCTCCGATCACCCATCTCAACTGCACTTGTACGTGTTATGAATGAGAGCAAAAATCCAACTAAGTCAGTGAACGAATAAGC
>JABFSO010000031.1 GCA_013140555.1 Cyclobacteriaceae bacterium
ATCGTTTATCTCCGTATGATGAGCAAATAAAAAAGGGGGCAAAAGAAATTGGATGGGATTGGCGATTGGTGGCCTCGATTGTTTATCAAGAATCAAACTTTAATACACATGTGGAATCTTGGGCAGGCGCCATTGGCTTAATGCAAGTGATGCCGGAGACGGGTGAATTTTTGCATGCTGGAGATTTGCATGACCCGAATCAAAACATCAAAGCAGGTATTCGTTTTCTAAAATTTTTAGATGACCACTGGGCAAAGACTGTTTCCGATCCGGAAGAGCGATTGAAGTTTGTCTTAGCTTCATATAATGTAGGTGTATCGCATGTGATTGACGCGCAGAAACTGGCTCGCAAAAATGGACGCAATGCCTCCAAATGGAATGACAGTGTTGAATACTTTCTTTTGCAGAAATCCAATCCTAAATATTATCGGGATGCAGTGGTAGCCGCAGGCTATTGCCGGTGTGATGGCCCTGTGCGATATGTCAAAGAAATCTTAGATCGCTTCGAAGAGTACAAAGTTCACATCGATGCGTGATATTCATAGAACTCTGAAGTCAGTTTTATCTTTTTAGCTGATCTACAATTTTTCTGAAGTCCAACTGCGGCCACGTGGTTTCTATGTTGGGCGTTTTTAAAACCTCTTCCATAATTTTCTTTTGCTTTTGGCCCGTTTCATACGCTACATGATAAGGAATGTCTTCGTAAAACGTGACCATCGAATACAACGGAATCCATTCAGCGGGATAAAGTTCATGCAGCTTCGCTTCGATTTTTTTTCTTAAGATAAAATCTGGATCATTTACCAAGTCACGCATTTCAATGAAATTATCCAAAGCCAATTGTGCAATCGCATCGGAATTGGGCTTTCGCTCTTGCTGAAAAATAGGAGCCACTTTACTCCAATCATCCTGATGGAGTTCTAGCAATTGATTTAATGCTCTACAATCTTCAAACCCCGCATTCATACCTTGTCCGTAGAATGGTACGATGGCATGAGCAGCATCACCCATCAACAACACATTATTTTTCAACCAAGGGAAACACTTCACCGTAACGAGTGATGAAGTTGGATTATGGAAGAACTCCTTTAAAAGATCGGGCATTAACGTGAGGGCATCGGGAAATGTGTTTTGAAAAAAATCTTGCACGGCTTCCGTATTCGAGAGTTTTTCAAATGACTGTGTACCATTAAATGGAAAGAACAATGTAAGCGTGAAGCTTCCATCCGGATTAGGCAAAGCAATTAGCATGAAGCTTTCGCGCGGCCAAATGTGTAATGCATTTTTCTCCATCTGAAATCCACCGGTTGCATTGGCAGGAATATGTAATTCTTTATAGCCGTGGTGGATATATTCTTGTGAATAGTCAAACCGATCCGTCATTTGCAATGCGTGACGTACGGCAGAGAAGGCGCCATCGGCACCAATCACCCAATCGTATTTTTCGATTTGGTTTTTTTGATCTATACTTTGTAATGAAAGTTCTGTTGTTTCGAAGTTGACATTTACAATTCTCTTTTCGAACTGAAAGTTAACACCTTCATTTTCAGCTGCAGTCATTAGAACTTTATTCAACCCGCTTCTCGAAATGGAATTAATGTATTGCCCTTCTTTTCCATATCGTTGAAATTGAAGATTGCCATGAAGGTCATGAATCATCCGACCATGCATCGGAATCGCTTCTTTTTTCAACTCTTCTGCCAGCCCTACTTCTTCCAATGCCCGAATACCCCGATTGCTCAACGCTAAATTGATCGAGCGACCCTCGTACCCTTTGCTTTTACGCATATCCGGTCTGCGTTCAATCACCGTAACTTGATATCCGCGCTTAGCTAAATAGATCGACAACAAAGAGCCGACTAGTCCTGCGCCTGCAATGGCTATGTGTTTATTGGTTTGCATGGATGATACTTATTGTGCTTGTACGTACTTCTTAAAAATCTCTGCGAAGCGAAATACATCTTCGAATGTATTATACAGCGGCACCGGAGCCACACGAATCACACCCGGTTCACGCCAATCGGCAATGATGCCTGCCTGAGTGAGTCGTTGAAACAATTGCTTCCCATTTTTCCATGTACGAATGGATAGCTGACATCCGCGCTGCTTTGGATCGGTGGGTGTTAATATCCTAAACTTCGATTCATGATTTGAAATTTGAAGAAGCAAAAACTCTAAGTAGCCGGTTAAAAGCACGCTCTTTTCGCGAAGCTTTTTGAAATCTACTTTTTGAAAAACTTCCAAGGAGCCCAGCAAGGCGGCCCCAGACAATACAGAAAAATTGGAGAGCTGCCATCCATCGACACCCGGCATGGGAATAAAACCTTTCTTCATTTGAAACCGATCTTTCTCATGATGCCCCCACCAGCCTGCCAGTCGTGCGAGCGATGAATTGTTGGCGTGCTTCTCATGCACAAATGCACCTGCCACTCCGCCTGGTCCTGCATTCAAATATTTGTAACTACACCACACCGCAAAATCTACATCATGATTATGAAGTTGTAGGGGCACATTGCCGATAGCATGCGCCAAATCAAAACCAACATAAGCCCCAACTTGTTTAGCGGCCGCAGCAATTTTCTTGATATCGAAAAACTGACCGGTATAATATTGCACCGCTCCAAAAATCACAAGCGCTACCTGCTCGCCATGTTCACGAATGGCACTTTCAATATCTTCGGTACGTAAGGTAAACTCACCTTCGCGTGGCTTTAGTTCAAAGATGGTTTGATCAGGATCTAGTCCGTGTAATTTTACTTGCGATTCAAAGGCATATTGATCGGATGAAAACGCTCCGGCTTCGGTAATGATTTTAAATCGCGATGAGGTAGGGCGGTAAAACGTAGTCATCATCAAATGCAAATTCACCGTCAGTTGATTCATAGCCACAACTTCGATCGCTTTGGCACCTACGAGTTTTGCCAGCATGAATTTGCTGAACTTGTGATAATACAACCACGGCCTCGTGGCTTGCAGATGTCCTTCCACACCCAACTGCGCCCAATCCGTTAACTCTTGCGTAATTATTTTTTTGGTCGTAACAGGTTGCAAGCCTAATGAATTTCCAGTGAAATAAATGGCTTGCTTTCCCCTCACTTTCGGAACATGAAATTGCTTTCGGAAACTTTTTATTGGATCTAGTCGATCCATTTTTTTGGCAAAGGCAATCGTTGCCTCATAAGATTGAGCCATAAATTATTTTAATTGGTTTTGCACAAGCTTGTGATGATGCTGTACATGATAAATGGTAAAATAGATCATCTCGCGCAGAGTCAATTTGCCCAAGAGCGGATGAGGTAAGATATATTGATCCAGTTGGTCTTCTGAGAGAACGTTTATTTTTTTCAGTAACGAGTGTACCAACCCAAGTAATTTGCCTTCCAACACTTCTGTATTTTTTTCTTTTCCACCGGGCACGAACCGACCCGGAGCTCGTCCGCCTGCATTCAACTTGGAATGGTATTTTGCGACCAACTCATCATAGCTTTTTGATTTACGGTTGGCTTTCCCAAACAGCAATCGCAAAAGAAATAATGGCAATACCAG
>JABFSO010000157.1 GCA_013140555.1 Cyclobacteriaceae bacterium
GAGTCTCCTTATTATGGTGCGATAAAATTTCCTGGCAAAGCAAGAGGTGTTGGAATCATTGACCTTTCTGCAGTTGTAACGAGTTTGAAAAAGCATTTAGAACCTGATGGAGTTTTTGCCAATCATAAACTTACAAATCTTCAAAATCAAAAAATGGTAATATTGAATTACTTTTCTGCTTTGAAGTTTTATTATGACAAAGAGGATTTATGGAGTAACAGAGCAAAAAATCCATTTTTCACCAACGCGGGCTTCATCGGTGCAATTGAGCATTTGGTTGCTAAATTGATTTCAAAATGCGCTGAAAATAAATCCTTCCAAGTAGCCGAGTTTAAAAAATTATTAGACTTGCCAAAGGGAGAATTGCTTCTTCGAGCAGACCTTAAAAATCTTGAAGGTAAATCACAAAGAAAAGCTGTCGTTGAATTTCTAGAAAGCCATCTTTTAAAATCATTACCAGACCAAGATGAATATAAGTTTTGACAGACATAGAGCTCAACTTCGTTGTGAGACAATTCTAAACTGCCAAACTCTTGATCAATGGAATGTTGCGGATTTCAAAAATTTGCAATTAAATAAATCACAAGCGTCACTTTTATCTTCTGAATTGCGAGAAGATGCGAAGGATCTTTATTTCAAAGGCCTTTTGAGTTTGTTTGAGGCATTGAAATCAATTGAGGCAAAACTTTTTTCTTGGGCAACAGTTAAATTTTATTACTCCTTGTATTATTTTCTGCGATGCACAATGGCAGTTAATGGAGTTGCGCTCATCAGACAAAAGTCACTTTACTATTTAAAAGCGCTTGACGGGGAATCTCCAGTAACAAAGGGAGGCAAAAAATATAGTTCTGACCACAGCGGAACGATCAATTTTTTTAAAGACCTTTTTAGCTCTGACATTCTATTATCACAGGACATTGACACAATCAATGCTTATGATTGGATAATGAACAAAAGAGAACAAGTAAATTATAGAGAAAGACATTTCAACGAGCCCAACCATTCAGAATTTTGGGGATTGATTGCCGAACAAATCAACAAAGGGAATTTAGAAAGAATTTTAAAGGAATATATTCTGGACAAGTTTGTTTTATGTTTCCAAGAGGAACATGCAATCCTTGCTATCCCAATTAAGAGAGCATTACTGACAAAAGAGAGATTAGATGCTGAAAATATCGACATTGGTTTGATTGGTGAACGACAGAAAATTCTTCTTGATTTACTACCAATCAAAATCCCGGAATTAGTTCAACTCACAATCAGCTAGCCTAAAATAAAACGATCGACCTAAATATAATTGAGTCACCTTGAACACATTGACACATTTGCAATAAGCAGTGTTTCCGCTCCGTAAAGCGTTGGAGTTAAGAAAAGTTTAGTTTTTCCATAACCCACCGACCCGTAGTTCTTGTCCGCGTACAGTGCCTCGGGGCACTGTCGCTAAATAATAATCACGAGAACTTTTAGTCATAAATTCCGAGGAGACACCCATCGCAGTATACATCTTCTTTCTGTAACCAAAAATCCTGTCAATCCTAAATTCTACAAATCCTGATTTAGACGATTGGCACGCGCTAATATAAAAGAATTCCGGACTTTCTTGTCATGAAATCTCTACACGGTTTTGTAGAGATTTTACGACAAGACTTTTTTTGGTGGTGTGAGTAGGAAAGACGAGATTTGTTCTATTCATTATCCCCAATGAACACAGCAAAACACCTTTGGACAAGGAATGCGCTTATCATAGCTATCAATCTGCATTCCAATATTCCTTTCGGGAACAATAGAAAGAGTTATCCTTACATACTTCATCTCGCAAAGATCATTTATCGCACACGAAGTTCGTTAGCATTGAAGCTCTCGAATTTTGCGAGTTTGAATCCTAATTTACAAGTGCGCTACTGCATAAGCACAAATGTTTCTGGCAATACCTATGTCCCGCTAAAGCGAGCATATTTTACATCCCTAAATTACTAAAATGAACGAAGAGCAACTCATCCAGTCAATTGTTGATTACTTTGAGATAAACATATTTAAGAAACACGTTAAAGCTTCTTTAGCTGCAAACGCCAAGCTCAAATCGTATAATATCAACCCAATTGTAGTTAAGTATTTATCTAGAGTTTTAGAGGGAAACTACAGCCCTGAAGGAGTTGCAAAAGCCTTATTCTACCCAAGAGTTTTAGGAACGTCAATAAATACATCATTTGGTACTAGGATCCAAAAGATGTTTGTGAAATTGGGTATAGCTAAAGGTTCAATGATAAAAGGAATGGACATTGAGTTTATAGACAAGATCGACAATAGAGAGAAATGGTGCCAATTAAAAGCCGGCCCAAATACAATTAACTCAGAAGACGTTACTCCTTTAATCAAAAAATTTACAGATACTATAAACTTGGCGCGGACAAACCACGCAATGAGAGGGATTAACAATAATGATTTCATTGTTGGTGTCTTATATGGAGAGCCGGATGAATTAAGTATGCACTACAGAAAAATTAATGAGCAACATCCTGTTATAATTGGAAATGAATTTTGGCATAGGTTAACAGGATTCCCTAATTTCTACTCTGGCCTTGTTGTCGAATTACATACAAGCATTAACAGTATAGATACGAAAAATTTAATAACTGAAGGCTGTAATAAATTGGCTGAAGAAGTTAGAACATCGCCTCATTTCAATTTCTAATTGAATAATATTGATTTAAGAATTTTACAATCGAGTAGCCAACTTCCTTACCTAGATTAACAGGGACAGCATTCCCTATTTGTTTATATTGTTGTGCCATAGAGCCTTCAAAAGTCCAGTCGTCAGGAAAAGTTTGTATTCTTGCATATTCTCTTACCGTAAATGGTCGGGTTTCATCAGGGTGACATCTTTCTGTTTGTTTTTGAGCAGGGCTACAAGTTAATGTCAGACAAGGTTCATCCCAGCCTATTCTTCTTGCTATTCCCGTTTTCCCACCACCAAGATAAAAACTTCCACCCATAAACTTCTTTTGAATTTTTAAAGGCAAATCTCTCCAATACCCTTTTGGCGGAACTAAATCAAGAACTTCAATTTTGCTTTTTGGATATTTTGCACCAACTGATTTAGGTACATTACTATTAAATAACTTGCCTTTTTTAAGAGCGTCCTTTAATGTATAGACAATCTTATATGGCTTTGGATATTCATATTCAACGTTGATGTCCTTGCGAACTCCGACTAAAATTAAGCGTTCTCTTTTCTGTGGTACATTGTAATTAATTGCTCTTAAAACATTAACAGGTACTACATTATATCCAATTTCGTCTAAGATAGAAATCATTCCCTTTAAGGTCTTTCCACTATCATGAGAAAGTAAGCCACGGACATTTTCACCGATGCAGATCAATGGATTAACTTCTTGAACAACTCTAGCAAATTCATAAAATAAAGTTCCACGAGCATCTGCCAATCCTAACTTTTTCCCTGCGTAACTAAATGCCTGACATGGAAAGCCACCAGTTACAACTTCAACTTTATTATGGTACTCTGAAAAGTCAAATGA
>JABFSO010000056.1 GCA_013140555.1 Cyclobacteriaceae bacterium
TTCAATGAATTTCATGCGCTCTGGCTCATTCAAACTGATGGTGAAGTAATTCAACCATAACTTTTTGAACGCCACTGGAAAAGACTCCGAAGGGTCGAATACGGACATCATCTGTGTCACCTTACTTTTTTTCAAGTGATAATACAGTTCGTTTATGAGAACCTCCTTGTTTTTAAAGTAGATGTACAGGGTGCCGGTAGCCAATTTTGCCTCGCGCGCCACATCGGCCATTTTAAGACCATTGAAGCCGGTTTGCAGCACGAGCCTCAGTGTGGATTCGTAAATCGCATCTATCTTGCTTTCGTCTTTGGGTCGGGCCATGGCGCAAATATAAATGAATATATATTCACTTAAAAAGACGCGGCTCCTAAAAATTTATTTTGACCCGATGGAAAATTTATTTTCCGGTTGAGATTTTTTGATTTGTAAGCCGGTAGAAGAGAACAGCAGCGCGCTTAGCCTGCATAGAGATGCTGCGCGGATCGGCCGTTTCGTTCACGGTGTGACCACCTGTAGAACGCAAACCGAGTCCGTCAATGGCCATCTCAACATATTCTGCAGTAAACGAAATATCAGCCGCACCCGCTTTGCGCGGATGTACCGCCACCACTTCGCCATAGCCTAAATCTTTGCTCACCTGATTGAACTGACTGAGTAAAAATTTATTTCCTTCCGTGGGAGCGAGCGGAGGATAGCCTTCTCCAAATGTAATCTCGGCTTGCGTCATCGGACGATGCTGAGCCACAATGGCCTGCATGGTTTCTTGGGTTTTCTTCAATTGCTCCGGAGACATCGCGCGGATGTCGCCTGTTACCACCACTTCTTTCGCTACAATGTTTCCTTTTCCGTAAGCAGTGCCACCGTCCATTTCTTTATCGTGATTCACCGAGCTGCCTCCTAAAATAACCCCAGGATTGAAAGTTAAGTTTGGTTCTGTGGAAAGTGTTTCATAAAAACTGTTGATGATGCGAGCTGCTTCGTAGACCGCACCCGCCCCAATTTTTTCGGTGAAGATTTGCGAAGAGTGTGCGGGCACACCACCTACTTTCAGCGACCAGTTCGAAGAACTCCGTCTGGAAATCACAGCGGTGCGCGGATCACCGGCTCCATCTTCAAAACCAATAGCAATGTCAGCGGCTTTGGCTGCTTCGATCAAGTCATGCCGCGCCAAGCTGAGTGGTTTGCCACTCAACTCTTCATCGCCCGTCATCACTACAATGATATTCATCGTTGAGAGTAATCCAACTTCTTTCAGTGAGCGAAGCGCTTCGATAATCACGACATCGCCACCTTTCATATCGCCAACGCCCGGCCCGGTAATGGTAGAGTCATTGACAAACGTAAATTTTTGAAAAGGACTTGATAATTCGAATACAGTATCTAAGTGCCCGATTAGCAACAGTGTTTTTCCATTTGCCTTGCCTTTGTATTCAGCCACCAAGTGACCAGAACGACCAAATGGTTTACCATCCACCCATCGTGTTTGAAAGCCCAATGCATCGAGTTGCGCTTTAAAAATTTGCCCCACTTTATATACTCCTTCAAAGTTCATGGAGCCACTGTTGATGTTTACCACTTCTTCCAAGAGTTGAAGAGCTTCCTTTTGATGTGCATCCACTGATTGGGCAATCTTTTTTTCTGTTTTGGAAAGTTGAGCAAATGCAGTGAAAGAAAATGTAAATGCGATGAGTAGACTGAAGAGGCGTTTCATAAATAGGTTTAGATACTCTTCAAAGGTAGCTTTTTGAATTTTTGTTTTCTAACGATTCAGAAGAAACGCCAAATCGCATTTTAACAAGACGGCATTGATTATCCTTGCGCTAGGGCTGCTTCATCCATATAAAGTATTTCCCATTGATGTCCGTCCAAATCGGCAAAGCTATGTTGATACATCCAGCCATGATCTTGCGCGTCCATATAATGTGTACCACCGGCTTGGATGGCTTTGTCAGCCATCGCCTTTACTTCTTCGCGGCTGTTGGCATCGATGGCTAACAAAACTTCTGTATGCGATTTGGCATTACATATTTCTTTTTTGGTGAATGTCTGAAAGAAGGGCTCCGTCAATAACATCGCGTAGATGTTTTCACCAATAATCATACAGGCAGCTTTTTCGTCCGTGAATTGCGGATTGAATTGAAAGCCAAGCTCAGTGAAGAATTGCATGGATCGTGAAAGATCTTTCACGGGCAAGTTCACAAATATTTTCGAAGCCATATTTGACTTTTTTTTTAGTGAGATGTTTCAACGTGCTTTTTAAAATTGTTGAGAATAGCTTGCCAACCTTCTCGCTGCATTTCTACAGGATTCATGGATTCTGCTTCAAATGTTTCAACCACTAAGCAACTGTTGCCTTGTTGCGAAAAATCAACAGACACCTTTCTTCCATCGGCTATTGTGTAAGCAATCTTTTGATAAAGGATTACCTCATCATACACACCCTCAAAATCAAAACCAAAGCTGCCGTCTTTTGCTTCCATGCGAAATGTAAATGCGCCACCTACTCGTAAGTCGTTGACTGCATGTGGCGCGCACCAATCATCAGACGCAAAATTCCATTTTGTGATGTGTTCAGGTTCGGTCCAGCACTTCCAGACTTTTTCAATGGATGCGGCAATGTTCGCTTCAATCGTTATGGTTGTATTCATTTAAGATTATTTTAAATAAGATTTCGTAAAAAATTTTTGCCACAAAGGCACAAAAACACAAAGTAAGTTAATGGCTTGTTCTATGCGTAAAAAATCCTACGCATTTTCAAGCGCAGTGACGTCTATTTTATTCATGGTCATCAGTGCCTGCATCACACGCTGAGATTTGGCGGGGTCATTTCCACCCATCAGCATACCCAAATTTTTAGGAATGATTTGCCATGAAACACCAAATTGATCTTTCAACCATCCACAGCGACTCTCTTGTCCGCCTTCGGTAAGTTTATTCCAATAAAAATCAATTTCTTTTTGCGATTCACACTCTACGACAAAAGAAAATGCTTCGTTAAACTGAAAAGCATGCTCACCGGGTCCATCCATGGCCATCATTACTTTTTCATTCAACACAAACTGCGAGTGCTTCACTTTTCCTGGTGCAATTTCATTTTCCTGATAAAGTAAAATACCCTGAATCGTTGAAAGTGGAAAGACACTGGCATAAAATTTTACGGCTTCTTCGGCATGGCCAAACTGTGCTCCTGTAAATAATAGCAGCGAGCATATCTTCTGATTCACATCACCGTATTTCCCTTTCATCACTTGCCACGAAACCCCAAACTGATCTTGAAGGAAAAAATATTTTTCGCTCCAATCATAGGCGCCCATAGGCATCATCACCTGACCACCTTGTTGCAAGGCCGACCAAAGTTTTTCTATTTCTTGATCCGACTCACTGATCACAAACAAAGAAGCCGAAGGATTTAATTTGAAATGAGGGCCGCCATTCAGCCCCATAAACTTTTGGCCATCTATTTCAAAGTTCACCACCATGGGTGTATCCACAGTTACTTTGGCATTTTGAAAAAGCGAACAGTAGAAATCGGCAGCCGCTTTCGCCTGGCCGTCAAACCAAAGACATGAGTAGATTTTATTATTTACCATTACTAATCTTTTTAGATTGTGTATCAATTTTTTCGTTTGCTGGCGGTCTTGGTTTTGACTTTGGTTTTTAATGCCAGCTTTGCTTCGTTTTCTTTTATGCGGAATTTAACGATTCGCGCCACCAATGCTGTGGGTATAGGTTGATCGATTGGAAACTGTACAGATCCTTTGGCACCTTTATAAACTGAAAGTTCTTTCTTAAACTCTTGGACTCCTGATCCGGTAGGATAAAAACCGATATGATTTTTATAGCCGGCAAAATAAACCAACACGCCATGGTAGTGGTAAGCTGGCATCCGGTAGCTGATAATTTCTTCAGCCTTTGGCGCGGCTTTGCGAATGCATTGGCGCAGGGTTTGTAGTTTGTTCTGGGTATCAGAAGGAAAAGTGCTGATGTATGCATCGACACTTTCAGGCATAACATTATTCATAGGTTAAAAATTGACATTTATAGTGAAAAGGTGTTGTAGAATTATATCAATACCAAAATTTAATCTTTTTGCGGCACGGAACCATGCACCACACTTCATCGGGCTTCACATAAAGTTCGAGGCAAAAACCATTCGGATCGAGACGAGCATCTTGCAACAACTCATCAAAAGTATTTTTAATAAGAAATGGATTTTCGGCAAAACCTTGAATCGAGTTACAGAGGTAGTTGCCGGAAGGAATGACAATTTCTTCCAATCCCTTCACTGGACTTTCGCCTTCCAATAATTCAAAGCCGGCTTTATATATAATGTTGCCTTCGCGATTGGGTTTCGATATTCCGATGAGTAATCGATTCTTCGAAGGCATAAGCGAGTAAATCTGTGCAAACGCATCAGCTATTCCTTCAGGAAAAGAGCGAGCCGTAACACAAAGTGCGGTGATGTCGTTTTTGATATTCTTTTCTACCATAGCCTTTGATTGGGTACAAATGTGAATATGAAAACCGGTTTCGGGAATGTGCAAATGCGACATCCTCACGGGTTGATTGCGACAATTGCTTGCCTTATCTTCGTGAGATAAAATTGGTAATAAATGAAGCACATTTCAATTCTGGTTCCCAAAGGCGCAGTCGCATTGAGTTGTATTGACGGAGCAAATAACTTGTTTTCCAAGACGAATGAATTTTTGAGGAGTGCAGGCAAACCGGAATTATTTAAGGTCGAGTTGGTGGGAATCACCAATCAACCGGAAGTATATGGACGCGCCTTTGCTGTTACTCCGGACAAATCCATCCAGCAAGTCAAAGCAACAGATTTGATTATCATTCCTGCCGTGAATGGTGAAATGAAACAAGTAATTGAAGATAACAAAGATTTTTTTCCTTGGATTAATTTGCAACATCGAAAAGGAGCTGAAGTAGCAAGCCTTTGTGTAGGTTCGTTTTTGCTGGCGGCCACCGGTTTGCTCGAAGGAAAAAAATGTTCTACACATTGGTCGGCAACAGAAGATTTCCAAAAACTATTTCCGGAAGTGCATTTGGTTTCGGATAAGATCATTACCGATGAAAGCGGGATCTATAGCAGCGGGGGTGCCAATTCATTTTGGAACCTGCTTTTATATCTTCTTGAAAAATACACTTCGCGCGACATGGCGATTTTGTTTTCCAAGTATTATGAGATTGAAATGGATCGGCACACGCAATCACCCTTTATCATGTTCAAAGGACAGAGCAGCCATGCTGATGAGCCGGTGAAAAAAGCACAACAATTTATTGAGAGCAATGTGTCGGATAAAATCTCCGTGGAAGACCTTGCCTCCAAATTTGCTATTGGCCGTAGGAACTTTGAAAGACGATTTAAGAAAGCGACTAATAATACTCCTGTAGAATACATTCAGCGGGTGAAAATGGAAGCTGCCAAGAAGAGTTTGGAAACGAGCCGCAAGAATGTCAATGAAGTGATGTACGATGTAGGATACACCGACACGAAAGCCTTTCGGACGGTGTTTAAAAAAATCACCGGACTTTCTCCCATCGACTACCGAAATCGATACAACAAGGAAGCGATTCGGTTATGAGTCCGGTTGATCACTATTTCCTTAAGCATGAGGAACCCATCCGCTCGTGTTTGCAATTTTTGCGGGAACATATATTGAAACAGAATAAATCTATTCGCGAAGTATGGCAGTACGGCATGCCATTCTATTATTATGGTGATAAGAGGTTTTGTTATTTGTGGGTACATCGAAAAACAGGGCAACCTTATCTAGGCATTGTGGAAGGTTCCAGCGTTCATCATCCTGACCTGATTCAAGAAAAGCGAGCGCGCATGAAAATTTTGTTGATCGATCCGGCAAAAGATATTCCGTTACGAAAAGTGAATAATATAATTAATCAGGCGATTGCGCAGGCGCACCAATAAAAATTATTTCTTCTCAGCTTCTTTTACCTTCACCCCAAATTCCTTCATCAAGTCTGTTCCATACTTGCGCACAATTTCAATAACGGGAATTGCCTTTAATCCACGTTTAGTAATCGTGTATTCAACTTTGGGTGGTACTACCGGATGAACTTTTCGAGTAATGAATCCTTCCTTTTCCAGGCTACGCAATACGCTCGAAAGCATCTTATGGGTAATGTGTGGCAGATCACTTTTTAGTTCGCCATAGCGCAACGTCTTTTCGCGTAAGCGCCATAAAATAGGCATCTTCCAGGTGCCACCGATACGGTCCATCGCAAAATCAACCGGATTGTAGTACACTTTTTTATCGTAAATGAAGTCGGGCATAATAATAATTTAAAATGAAGGTAACACACTTCCTTCAAACCACACTGGCTTTCATACTTTCCTAAAGGATAGTATCCTTCAAATAGGTGCATATGTTGTCGCAAGGAACAAATCAAGTGCAATTTTGATTGATCAGTTTCAAAACAAAAAACTATGAAAAAAATAATTTTACCCCTAATCATGGTCGCGAGCAGTTTGATGGCACACGCGCAACACAATGCAGGCAACAACGGCAAAGTATTGATGATTGCATCGAACAAATCCACTAGTCAGCAAACCGGCTGGCCGATTGGTGTGTGGTATGCCGAACTTACCCATCCTTATTGGATTTTCAGTGAGGCAGGTTACACAGTAGATATTGCCAGCTTGGAAGGTGGAGAACTGTACTTCGATGGCTTCAGCGATCCGGAAGACGCAAGCAAGTATGCCGCTTTTGATTACATCTCACTCGGTTTCAAGAAAGATCCGGCAAAGATGGCGCTCGTAAAAAACACATTGAAGCTATCGAACATTAAGCCAAGCGACTACAAAGCGATTTTTGTTTGTGGCGGACAAGGTCCCATGTACACCTTGTATAAGAATCCGGAGATCGAAAAATTCTTTGCAGATTTTTACCTAACCGGAAAACCGACAGCAGCTATTTGTCATGGCACTTCTATTTTGCTAAATACAAAATTGCCCAATGGCAAATTTTTAGTGGAAGGAAAGAAATGGACAGGCTTTGCTTCTTCGGAAGAACAATATGCCGACAACTATGTAGGCATGAAGATTCAACCCTTTCGTATTGAAGACGAAGCACGCAAAATGCCAAATTCTAAATTCACGGTAGGCTCTCCCTTTTCTGCATTTGCAGTACAAGATGGCAATCTCATTACTGGCCAACAGCAAAACTCAGGTGCGGCAGCAGCCGAGTTGGTAGTGAAGGAGTTGGAGAAGCAACGCAAAAATTATCCAACCTATGTGCTGGTGCATGGCGCTTGGGCGGATGAGAGCGCTTGGGGCTTTGTACGAAATCAATTGGCGCAAAATGCAAATGTGGTAGTCGTGAACTTGCCCGCACATGGTATCGATTTAACAGCGGCTAATAAAGTGACATTAAAGCATTATGTAAAAACGGTGACCGATGCAGTGAATCAACAACCGGGAAAAGTAACATTAGTGGGTCACAGCATGGCGGGGATTGTCGTATCTCAGGTAGCGGAAAATATCCCGACTAAAATCAGCAAGCTCGTTTATGTGTCTGCCTACTTGCCTCGTAATGGCGAAGATTTGTTAACACTCGCCAATCAGGATAAAGAAAGCAAAGCAGGTACTTCATTGGAATTCACTGCCGATTATTCTGCCGCCTCTATCAAAAAAGAGGTGATCGCTCCAGCCGTGTGTGCCGACTGTCCGGATTTTATGAAGGAAGCATTGTTGAAGTATCACAAAGCAGAACCGGCAAAACCACTCGGTGAGAAAGTGGTGTTAACCGCAGCTAAGTTTGGAAGCGTGCCAAAGTATTACATCCATACATCAAACGATGCGGCTGTGGGATATGAATTACAGAAGATGATGGTGAAGAACAATGGCACCATCAAACAAACTTTCGTGATGAATACATCGCACCTGCCATTTGTGGTGCAGCCAGCTGAGTTCCTACAGATTTTAACGAGCATCAAATAATCAGATTTCATTTTCAACAAGGCGTCTTGCTGCAATTAGTGGTGAGACGCCTTTTGTTGATTGATTTTCTTTTAACGATTTACGGATTATGAGAAAGTATATCACCGTCATGCTGATTTTGGTTGTATCTATTTCCGCGAAAGCGCAACTGAATGAAAGCGACAGCGTTCGCTGGCAAGCACGATTCAATGCCACCGGATCTATATTGGATGGAAATGTAGCGCGCACGTCTTTGCTGCATCGACTGGAGGTAGCGCATGCGATGGCCAACTGGGGTTTGAGCACACGCAACGATTACCAGTATGGAACCACACGATACATTCTCACCGAAAGTGATGTCATTTCTTCCAACTTTATTTATCTCAAACCCTTGAGCAAAGTTTATCCTTATGTGATGGGATTGGTAGAAACGAACCTTCGCAGAAAAATTGATTTTCGTTATCAGGTTGGTCCGGGTGTTACGTGGAACGTAGTTCAAACCAAACCATCACTGTTAAAGTTATCGACTACGGTTACGTATGAAAACACCCGATTTGGAGGAACTATTTTCGATGACGAAAGATACAATGGCAACCATGTGATTGAAACGTGGCGATTGACCGGCCGAATTTTTGGGCGGCATGTATTAAAGAGTAAGCTGCGTTTCAATTATGAATTTTGGTGGCAGCAATCGCTGAGCGAATCTTTCAATTATCGCTTTCATACGGAAGAATCACTTGAGTTTCCCATTGCTAAACACATCGCGCTTCGAACTGCCGTGCGCTATTCCTATGAAAATGTGGAGCTCTTGGGACTGAAGCCGTTCGATTTGTTCTGGACTTACGGATTCACCATTGGCAATTTCTAATCGAATTGGGTATGGTGAAAAGTTAGTGCCTAGAATTTTATACACAGTAAATCAATTTACTATCTTCCACAAAATTATGTTACTATGAAAATTGCCATCATCGGAACCGGAAATGTAGGAAGTGCCTTGGCTCAACGTTTTGTACAATCAGGTCATCAAGTAAGCTTTGGTGTGCGCGATGCATCTTCACCGAAATCACAAAAAGCGAGTACAATTGCAGGGACAACACTTCTCTCAATCGAAGAGGCGAGTAAATTGGCAGAAGTAATTATCATTGCTACGCCACCTGAAGCGGTATTGTCATTGGTTGCGCAGTTGGGCGATGTAAAAAACAAAATTATTATTGACACGACTAACTCCATTCGCACACGACCCGAGCCTTATGCCACAGCCTATCATGCCCTGAAGGAAATTACAAAGTCAAACAAGATTGTGAAATGCTTTAACAGCACGGGTTTTGAAAATATGAATAATCCAATCTATTCGGATTTTGGTGGCATTGATATGTTTTGTGCCGGTGACAATAAAGAAGCTAAAGCGTTGGCGCAAAATCTGGCGAAGCAAATTGGTTTTAGTGAGTGCTGGGATTTTGGTGGTGATGATAAAGTAGAGCTACTCGAAAAGTTTGCGTTGAGTTGGATCAACCTCGCGATCATGCAAGGGCATGGCCGAAATCTGGCCTTCAAAGTAATCAAGCGGGCCTAGTCATTTGTCAGGTTCAAGCTATTATCTTTGGTTGCTGCATACTATGCAACCACTCGATTACAAAGACTACACACTCAAGGCTCGCATAACCGAACTGGATCGTTTTCATGAACGACTCAAAGAACTAAGCGCCACGTTTGTGGGAACCGATCACCAGCGCGATCATTATTTCGCCACGAACAGAGGAAAGTTGAAGTGGCGGCAAGGCACCATTGAAAATTTGATCACACATTACGAACGGATTGCTGAGAAGGGTGCGGAACGGACCATTGTATATCGCTATGATCTTCATCCAACACCGGAAGATGTAGAGCAACTACAAGGATCAGCTGAATTCATTCAGGTAATTGAAAAAATCCGACACATCTATCTGATTGGCCACATCAAAATTCACCTCGATCAACTTCCTTCCGGAGATCAGTTTATAGAGATTGAGGCCATCGATCGCGCGAATCAGTTTAGCCATGCTGAACTCATGCGGCAGTGTCTGGAGCTGCAGCAGAAATTGGATATTCCTTCTGAAAACCGGATTCCTACCGGCTATTTTTCAATCTAAATAAAATTTAAATAGCAGTAAATCGGTCATTTATATAAATATATGTATATACAACAATTGTATAAACTTTCTTTGTACATTTGATGTTGTAAGGGCATATATGAAATGACCTTGGAATCCAAACTCGCTACTAAAATCGATTTTGGGTCATTCCAAGTGGCCTTAATAAAAAAATAAAACACACTTGAAAAGATCAGATTTTATAAAAACAGGAATTTTATCAACCGTATCTCTGGGTTTGGCTGCTTCCGCAGAATCCAAAGCTGAAGCACCGGATCTGGTAGGATTCAATCATTTACCCATTAAAGAAACAAAAACCATGAACACAGTATTGCACAAGGCTGCTACGCGCGGCCACGCCAACCACGGCTGGTTAGACACTAACCACACTTTTAGTTTTGCTCACTATTACGATCCTACTCGCACGCATTTTGGAAAGTTACGTGTGTTGAATGATGATTTTGTGGATGGCGGCATGGGTTTCGGTACACATCCACACGATAATATGGAAATCATTTCAATTCCACTGGAAGGTGACCTCGAACACAAAGATAGCATGGGCAACGTAGCCGTGATTCGCCAAAACGATGTACAGATTATGAGTGCGGGCACCGGTATCTATCACAGCGAATACAACAAGAACAAAGATTCCAAAGTTAACTTTTTGCAAATCTGGGTTTTCCCGAAAGAACGCAACATCACACCTCGCTATGATCAGATTACTTTCAAGCCGGAAGATCGCGTGAACAAATTGCAACAAATTGTCAGTCCTTCAAAAACAGACGAAGGTGTGTGGATCAATCAGGATGCCTGGTTCCATTTAGGAAACTTGAAAAAAGGTTTTTCCACTTTGTATGATGTTAAGCTGAAAGGCAATGGTGTCTATGCGTTTGTCATCAATGGCGATGCGACAATCAACGGACAATCACTGAACAAGCGCGATGGCCTTGGCGTGTGGGATGTAGAGAAACTGGACATTGTTGCTGACAGCGATGCTGAAGTGTTGTTGATGGAAGTACCTATGAACTAATCGAACAAAGCAACCATGAACCCATTACACATTCTCATCATCGGACGGCACCAGCAAATTATGGAAACCGTAGTGCGGTTGATTGAAAGTCAACGCGGCTGGAGTGCCAAAGGCGCACTGACTGATGATGAAGCGGTTGCTCTTTTTCAACAAGAAAATTTTGATCTGGTGCTGATTGGTGGTGGTGTGGAAGAAACATCGGAAGAAAAATTGAAGGAAGTTTTTTTGAAGAAGAACCCTGCAGTCAAAATCATTCGCCATTATGGTGGCGGCAGCGGTTTGCTCTTCAATGAAATTCACGAAGCTATTGCAGAAACATCGAAATGAATTTTGTGCCCTTTGTGTCTTTGTGGCAAATAATAGCAACTAAGTGCATCTCTAAAAACTCATTATTCCCTTCTCTTGTGGAGAAGGGAAAGGGTTGAGGTAAATAGAACAAAGGTTTTTAGAGATCAATTTAAAATCTAAACATTCGTAATATATGAAATCTCGAAGCGTCTCACGAATATTATATGCACATCAAATGGATATGGGTGGCATGCCCATTCGCCAGCCATTGCCTAACCAAAATGTAGAGCAGATTGATCCGTTTTTGTTGCTGCATCATGCTAACATCAAAGCGCCTTCACATGTGGAGCCGGATCATGCAGGTGTAGGACCTCATCCGCATCGTGGATTTTCTCCGGTCACATTTATCTTTCAAGGCGGTGTGCACCATCGCGACAGCCGCGGAAATGATAGTGTGATTTATGCAGGAGGAGCGCAATGGATGAATGCGGGCATGGGTATCATTCACAGCGAACGACCACCACACGACATTCATGAAATTGGCGGGCGGCAGGAAATCATTCAGTTGTGGATCAACACACCGGCAAAAAACAAAATGGATCAACCCGCTTACTTTCCGCTTAGCGCGAAAGAAGCCCCGAAAGTAACTTCACCTGACGGACTCGTCACCGGAAAAGTTTTTTCAGGTGAAGTGTTGAATGTAAAAGGCCCTATTCCTTCACAAGCCATAGTGAATGCCGCCACATTTGAAATGAAAAAAGGCGGATTTATTTCAATTCCTATTCCCACATCACATAACGCGTTCATCTATTTGTTAGATGGTCAGTTGAAAGTAGATGGATTCGGCATAGTAGATGCATTGCATATTGTTCATTTAAAGAATGATGGTGAAGGTATCACGTTCACAGCCGCAGAGGACACCCGCATTTTATTTTTGACAGGCGAGCCTTTGAATGAAGAAGTAGTTTCGTATGGCCCTTTTGTGATGAACAACCAAACACAGATCATGGAAGCCATGCGCGATTATCAAATGGGAAAAATGGGTGTGCTCATTGAACATTAAATCACAAAAAATTTATAACAAACTTTTTACAAAAACGATTTATGGAAACACAAAAAATTACCATTCGTCAGGCGCTGAAAGGTGGCGCCATTGCGGGCTTGATTGCTGCCGGACTTAATAATATATGGACCCTGATTGCAGGAGCATTAGGAGCAACCATTCCGGCAGGCTTTTTTTTCGCAGTGACGACATCATCCATTTTTCCCTTGTTAATAGGTTCGATCATTTTCTTTTTGATGATTAAGTTTTTACCTAAAGGAAATTTATTCTGGTTGGTGTTAACCATCGGATTTACCTTGATTAGTTTCTATCCAGTATTTAACCCACCAGCACTTCCAGATGGAACAATGCCCGACAGCACTTTTCCATTACTTGCTGGTCCTTTGCACGCCATTTCAGGAGTTTTGGCCGCATGGGTAATTCCCAAGTGGGCGAATTAATTGAAATAAGCTTTGAACTTCTCACCTCA
>JABFSO010000410.1 GCA_013140555.1 Cyclobacteriaceae bacterium
CTTGATAATTCACCAGCACACCGTCCTTAATCAAATCCCACGATTTGCATTTCACGCCTTCATCATCGTAGCCCACGTTACCGAGTGAACCAACTTGTGTTTTGTCGGCAACGAAATTCACAATCTCACTTCCGAACTTAAAGTTTTTCGTTTTCCATTTATCTAATGTGAGGAAGCTCGTGCCAGCAAAGTTGGCTTCGTAGCCAAGCACGCGATCCAACTCTGTAGGGTGGCCCACACTTTCGTGGATGGTTAACCACAAGTGCGAAGGCTCTAACATTAAATCATATTTGCCTGGCTCTACCGATTTAGCTGCAATCATTTGCTTCGCTTGCTCAGCAGCCATGGTGGCATCTTCAATCATGTCATACGACTTGTTGTAAAGAATAATGCCGCCCGGTCCTGCAATTTTATCTTCTGATTTTCCATCCAAATATTCATAACCCATTCCTACCGGTGCGCTAAACGCTGCACGCGTTTTGAATGAACCCGATTGGCGATCGACCATCGAAACCTGAAAGTTGGGCCACGTGCGGTGAATGTCCTGATCGATGTACGATCCTTCGCTGGACGCAAAATATTTTTGTTCGTTCACCAAAAACATAATGCTGTTCACAAAGCTGGCGCCTTTCTCCAACGCTTTTGCATTCGCAGCTAAAAGCAGATCGACTTTGTCTTTCACAGGAACTTCAAATCCATTTTTTACGATCGGTGTTTTCCAACTCACTTCTCCGTAGGAAGGAGTGGTGGCTAGCTTCACCGGCTCTTTTTGAAATTTTGAATTTGCTTTCGCGATGGCAACAGCACGCTCCGTTGTTTTTTTGATGCCATCCGGAGTTACGTTATTGCTCGCGGCAAAGCCCCATGTGCCATTAGCGATGACGCGAATGCCCACACCAAATGATTCGGTGTTGGTAACGCCTTGCACTTTGCGCTCGCGCGTAGTTACAAATTGGTTTAGGTAACGGCCAATGCGTACATCGGTGTAGGTAGCTCCTAAACCTTTGGCGGTGTTAAGCGCTACATCGGCCAGCTGCTTTTTTTGCGCAGTATCCAGCAAAGGTGTGAGCATGTGTGCAATGTCCACATCATGGGCAAAGCTCGAGAACGGAAGTGCCAACGCACCCGCACTCATGCCCGCTAATTGAATAAAATCTCGTCTCCTCATGTTTTAGTCTTTAAGTCTAAATTGTTCTTCCTGTATTAATTACATTCACTCCATTGAAACGTGCGGTTGAACTTCCATGCGACACCGCACTCACTTGCGAAGGCTGACCTTTGCCATCGAAGAAAGAGCCAAAGAGTCGGTAATCGCGCTCATCGCAAATTTTTACGCAGCTATTCCAGAATTCCTGTGTGTTCGATTGATAGGCCACATCGTTGAGCATGCCTACGATTTGTCCGTTTTTAATTTCGTAAAACACAGTACCGCCAAATTGAAAATTGTAACGTTGCTGATCGATGGAGTACGAACCACGGCCCGCTATGTAAATGCCCTTCTCTACATCTTTAATCATCTGATCGATTGAATACGGATCTTTGCCTGGTGCCAGCGATACATTCGGCATGCGCTGAAACTGTACATCGCTCCAGCTTTGTGAGTAGCAACAGCCGTGTGACTCGGTTTGACCGAGCATGTGTACTTGATCACGAATAGCTTGGAAGTTGACGAGGATGCCGTCTTTAATTAAATCCCAACGTTTGCATTGCACGCCTTCGTCATCATAACCAACAGCACCAAGTGAGCCGGTCTGTGTTTTATCTGCGAAGATGGTGACTTGCTTGCTGCCATAATTAAATGTGCCCGACTTGAGTTTTTCGATGCTGGCAAAACTAGTGCCTGCATAGTTGGCTTCATAACCCAAAATCCGATCTAACTCAAGCGGGTGGCCTACACTTTCGTGGATGGTTAAGCCCAAGTGATTTGGTTCGAGCACCAAATCATATTTACCGGGCTCTACGGATTTGGCCGAAATCATTTCTTTCGCCTGACGCGCAGCCGTGGTGGCATCTTCGATCATGTCGTAGCTATTGCGATAGAGCACCATGCCCATGGGTGTAGCAAGTTTATCTTCTGCTTTCGGAATCATGTATTCGTAGCCCAAGCCCATAGGCGCACTCATGGCATCGCGCGATTTGAACTTGCCCGAAGCACGGTCAATCACATTCACCGTAAAGGTGGGCCAGATGCGATGGATATCCTGATCGATGTACGAGCCATCTGTAGAAGCAAAATATTTTTGTTCGTTTACCTGAAAGAGATTGGAGCTGGCAAAGTTGGCTCCGCCATTTTGAGCGGCAGCGTTTGCGCTCAACAACAACTCTACTTTTTCAGACACCGGAACTTCAAAGGCGTTTTTTTGGATGGGTGTGTTCCATGTTACTTCTCCATAACCTTTCACCGGAGCGAGGCGCACAGGCTCGGTTTGAAATTTGCTGTTCGCTTTGGCGATGGCAATCGCGCGCTCGGTGGCTTTCTTAATACCATCTGCCGATACATCGTTGGTGTAGGCAAAGCCCCAAGTGCCTTTCGCGATCACACGTACACCTACGCCAAACGATTCTGTACTTTGAATTCCTTGCACGCGTTTTTCGCGGGTGTTGATAAATTGGTTGAGGTAGCGACCAATGCGCACATCGGCATACGTAGCGCCTGCGCTCTTAGCAGTGTTGAGCGCGACATCAGCTAATTGTTTTTTCTGACTCACGGTCAACGGAACTTCGAGCAGTGCCTCGATCGAAACCGGATTGCCGATGGCAGAGATAGGCAGAGCAAGACCACCTAATCCTAATCCGGCCAATTGAACAAAATCTCTTCTTTTCATTTCTTACTAATTTTCTTGTTTGTTAATCGGATCACCAGGAAGGTGTTACCATTTACAATTCAAATAGGTAAAACTCTACAACCTGTTAATCAATCAAATTAAATGTAGTCAAAAGGAACAGCCTTCGGTCAGAAATAATACATGGAGTTCATAAAACTTTCGATAAGTGGAGAATTAACCGTTTACTCACCATTTTATGAACAATGGTTTTAATCTAAATACTATATTCGTAAAAAGAAGGCTTACACTATGGACGTGCCCCACAAACAGGTATTGGAATTTATTGCACGTCTGGCCTATAATATTCCCGGCTTATCGGGTGAGTTGAAACTTTATTTTAGCCAGTTTTTGACGGCTCATTTTTCAAAAACGCTTTCTAAGGAACAAATTGAAGACATAGAAAATAGAAGAGCATCTTCCCTTATCACAGAAGAAGATAAGAAGAAAGTAGCCCTCTCTTTTTCAATCGAACATAAGGCGTGGTGCGTAGCTGCCTTGGCCCGGTTGCAGGATCAGGCGGAGAAGGTAGATGATCGAATTCTATCTCGCAGAATTGGAAAACTGATTGAAGAGTTAACTGCTTTGTTTAGTCTGACAGATCAGCATAGCGTGATTCAAAAAGAAAAAGATCAAATCGAACAAGAGATTCTTGTGTTTCAAAATCGTCCGATAATCAAGATTCAAACCAAGATTTGGCCCATTGCCTTCGATTATATTATTCGATTCGCTTTCCTACTCAGCTTTAGTTTTTGGGATGTGAAAAAAGACTATTTAGGTCTGCTGAACATTTTGTTTATCCCTCTTGTCACACTTATTTCTGTGTATATAATTGGCAAAGCGCACAAAAAGGCCAATCTAAAATTACTGGACGCGTATGGCGGAGCGGCCATGTATAAAATTGAATACAGTGTTTCTGTCAATCAATATACATGGCTTGCGTTTTTTCTCAGTTCGAGTATTTTTATTAGCTATCTGTTACCCGATCGGCTGCATATCTTGGCATTGTTCGGATTAAGTTTTTACTATTTCCTATATCTCCGCTATTTCCGAATTGGCCGCTTAGGTGAGAATGACTTAGTGCGGCAATTGGAGAACAAAGGATTGGATACAAGAAAACTTACCGTAGATGAGAATGACGAAGTAATTGTAGCCCTTGAAACAAAACTAAACTCTGCGACCAGTCGCTTGGAAGCCTACGTTTTAGAGAGCGCATTGTTTGGCGCTTTGACGTTCAGCGGGTTTTTGCAAATTATGGCTACTGATTTGGTTTCGTTTAAAGATTTAGAAGATTTTGCGTCCTATATTTTTTCTACAGCGCAAGCATTTATTCATTTAGATGGGGCTCAGTTTGATGCCGGCATTATCGGACTTAGCAATAAGAAAAGTTTGTTTTGTCTGGTCTCTGCTCAAAGTTTGATCTGTTCTATTTTCTTTTTGGCGGTTATTGCATCGCGCCTTCGTTTCAGCGACATCGCAGATAAAGTGCGAACTGCTTTGAATTTAGCGAAAGCTTATAATACCAAAGAGGAGGTGCTGCATGATGAACAGGAAATTTCGGGTAAGACTACCAAGCGACTGGAGCTATTGACCGCCAAGGTAAACGAACAGTTGCGTCAAGCTACGCTGGCACTAGAGGAGATTGGCCCGGTAATGCAATACATGGAATACTTTCGGAATGCAGGTATTCTCGTTTTTCTAATAATTCTTATTAGTAGCAGTTTATTCATAACGAGTATTTTGGGTTGGACCTTTTTGGCGCTCACGTTTGCAACCTATCTGTATTTCAATCGATCCACGATCAACATTCGTATAAAATCATTTTTCCTCACCTCCCGAATTGCATTTATTAAACAGGGCTATTGGCTGTTCGCTGCAACATTTCTACCTCAAGTGTTCGCTTTTGTATTGCGTGTATTTTTTCATGTAAGAGATACCAATTTTCTATTTGCCGTAAGCTATTTCTTAATGGGACTCTACGTATTTGCCTGGCTGATCTTGGCGGCTCATGTAGACGGACAGTTTGGAGAGATTGATGCAAGCAAGAGTGAACAGACCCGCTTAAGTAGATGGAAGTTTTTTAAAAATATTCTGGCTGTTTTAGTCTTAATCGGAACTATCGGCCTTACCCTTAAACACCAACATTTGCAAGGCGCAAACGAAATGCTAATCCTTAGCCTTGGCTTTGTTGGCATAGTCATGTTTTTCATAGGTTATTATTTGACCAAGACAAAATGGATTGGTTTCATTTGTGGTTGGGTAATGTCGGTAAGTAGCATTGGAGCCTTATTCAAATTACTTCATTTCGATGGAGCTGAAGAAATGCGTTTAATTGGGATTAGCTGTGCGATGGTAATGGTGCCACTTATCGTGTGGAAGCGTAAAACATTTCATTCTTTAATGGTTCGATTTTGTGTAGCAACTATTTTAATCGGCATTTACTTTTTGCCCATTTTTGAGAAACCCAAATTGAAATTGCAGATAGCCTACGACCATGAAACGTTTGGTACAAATGAAATTCTGGGTGTGTTTGAAAAAAATAGTGCCGACTCTTTTCTCGAGCAGCGCGACAAAGCTCTGGAGGAAGGCATAAGTAAAAGTGATTGGTACATTCAGCAATATGGAACGCGCTATGGGTTTACAGAAGTTTATCGGACTTTAGCTTTGGAATATGGTGATTTTGCCACAGCAGCCTTGGAATCAGCAAAGACAAGCCATACCAATGACAGTACTTTACTCCCTCTTGCACTAAAGGCGATCAAGCAAGAAAATAAAATACTAAAACTATTTAAGTTTAAGTTTTTAGCGATTGATCTTGCATTAGAATCAGACATTTTACTAGCGATGGGAAGAAGAGAAGAAGCCATTGAGTCATTAGAAAAAATTATTCCGCAATTAACCGATGATGAGTATAAAGAATACCTAAAAGCAAAACTTAACGCTATTAAAGAACAGAACCCATAGAAAATAAATATTTGAACGATAATATGAACACAAAGAAAATTGCCATCATTGGCGGAGGAAATCTGGGCATCGCGATGGCCGAAGGATTGTTGAAGAGTGGTTTTGCTACACCCAACCAACTCACTGTAACACGAAGAACCTTATCGCGCCTGCAACCACTACAGGAAAAAGGTGTAACCATCACGGATAACAACGAAGCCGCTATCCGCGAAAGCGAAATAATCATTGTAGCGCTCAAGCCCTTCAATGTAAAAGAAGTGTTGACGGGTTTAAAAAATGCATTCGACCCTAAGAGACACATTATTATAAGTGTGGTGACCGGAATTTTTTTGAAAGACCTTTCTGAAATTTTCACCGCACCTCTTCCCATTTTCCGGGCCATGCCTAATACGGCCATTGCTATTCAGGAGTCCGTTACGTGTATGTGCGCACAGGGCGCTTCTGCAGAACAATCGGCTTATGTAAAAGAATTGTTTGATCAGATGGGCGTCACCATTCCCATTGACGAAAAGTTGATGGATGCAGCTACGGTGTTAGGTGCTTGAGGCATTGCATACGCACTTCGCTTTATCCGAGCTGCTACACAAGGTGGAATTGAAATTGGATTTGATGCCAAAACAGCCAGCCTGATTGCCGCACAAACGGTGAAGGGCGCGGCCGAACTTTTATTGAAAGGCAATAATCATCCTGAAGAAGAAATCGATAAAGTCACTACCCCGAAAGGCTGCACGATTGTCGGTCTCAATGAAATGGAGCACCGTGGTTTTAGCTCTTCGCTGATTAGGGGAATAGGTGCTTCGTATCAGAAGATTAGCTCGTAAGAGATTGATCAAGTTGTGCGGAAAGCAATTCTTTTATTTCGTCAAATGATTCAAGTGAATTTTCAATTAGCCAATCGCAAAGAGCTACGGAGTGCTTTATTTTATCAAAACTTAACCGGGATGAAGTCATAGCAGTAAACAGATCGCTCAACAGTTTGGCGCCATCGACATTTACCTGCCACTCGGGTTCAGATTTTGTATTTATGAAGCGTTTTTTGATAAATTTTGGATTCCATTTGTTTTCTTTTAGCCATTTATCAACATCTTCTAATGTTAAGTTTAATTCATCTAAACCTTCATGAGAACTAATGACTGATAACAAGGCATTGGAATTGATCAAGTAATTTTCAAACATCCTTCTGGGAAGAAAAAGCACTTTATTTTGACTTCTTTTCCTCAGATCATCTTTTTCATTTTCCTTTAGTTCTTCGCTATCAAAAATAAAACCAATAGATGGAGGCATTAACCCTTTCCCTTTGCTAAGCGTTTCATATATTTTAAAAATCGTCTCAACACTCTTCTTTCTTTTGTTTAAAAAATCCCCTGTATTTACCACCGATAGTATTGTAGTTCCTCTTAATGTTAGACTTGGGGTCATATCAATAATTTTGGGGAAGCAAATTTCTTCCGTCTTTCCTTCTACCCACAGAATATTGTCAGCACCAAAAACATCTGAAAGCTTTGCTCCAATTTCTGCTAAATACAATTGTTGATTCTTTGTATCATTTAAACTAACAGTTTCAACAAAGCTTTCCGCATCTTTTAGTTTGACGATATGAATTGTTTCAGGATTTGATGCAGTTAAAGTCGATGGAGAATGAGTTGAAATGATAATTTGATGTTGTTTGTGCTCTTTCAGGATTTCGATCAATTTTCTAGCAGCTCCTGGGTGCAGGAAACTATTGGGTTCATCAATAATTATGGTTTTTGGCACATCAGATGTTAAGACTACATACAAAATTGCGAGAACCTGACTTATTCCGGTTCCGCATTCAAGCAAAGGAACCACTAAATCATTGCGTTCTTTTTTTGGGTCTTCATTCCAAACTACAATTTCAACTTGACCACCCTCTGTTGGACGTACTGTTATAAAATGAATGTGAGGAAAAATTCTATTTAAAAATGAATTAAATCTATTAAAACGATGGGAATCACTTTGAAGGCAGTTCAATACTTCAGGAAGGTTTGAAGCATCTGACCTTAGCACCTTGCTAGTTCCTTGGTTTGAAATCCCGATTTTAAATCTTTCTGCTTTGAAGATATAGATTCGCCTTACAAATTCTGAAGCAATAAAATTAGAGGAGTCACCACCGGTGTGATTAAGTGTAACGTCTATAATCTGCTTCTGAATATGATCTATTTTGAATTTTGAATGTGATGAGGGAATAATTTCTCGAATAATGTTAAATTTTGACGAGACAATATTGCCGCTATTAAATGATGCTGTAATCGATACTTTATCTTCAAAGTACATGTTTAAGAAGTTAGCATAATTAATTTGTTCGTCTTTCAGTAACCTAATCTTCGGCAAACCGAATACTAGGTTATTA
The DNA here is from genome assembly GCA_013140555.1 of Cyclobacteriaceae bacterium. Classification (GTDB taxonomy): domain Bacteria; phylum Bacteroidota; class Bacteroidia; order Cytophagales; family Cyclobacteriaceae; genus ELB16-189. The sequence continues at coordinate 8,158 of JABFSO010000410.1, forward strand.
GGAATTAAATCTAACAACTCTTCTTTACTTAGTTCTATATTAAGAGTTACATCCGATTTCACCGCCTGACGTGAGCTTTTCGTGCTTCTATGGGGTGTATCAGAAAATTTAGTTGATAAAGCTTCCAATAATGCGGTTTTCCCAGAGCTATTTTGTCCTGTAATTACGTTTATGCCAATTGTCAATTCAAGGGTAGCAGGGCTATTAAAGCTTTTGTAATTGCTTACAGTAAGTTTTTTTATATGCATTTCTAATTTAATATTTACATTGATGAATAGTAAAGTTACTTAAAAAAAGACCTCAATTAGTGTAGACATAGAATTTCAACTAACGGTGGATAATTGCCTTAGAATTTTGCCATGAACCTTCAACAACTCGAATACATTGTAGCGGTAGATACGCTGAAGCATTTTTCTGCGGCTGCAGCCAAGTGCAACGTTACGCAACCTACACTGAGTATGATGATTCAGAAGTTGGAAGAAGAACTGGATGTAAAAATCTTTGATCGCAGCAAGCAGCCCGTTCAAACAACAGAGATCGGCCAGACGGTGATTGATCAAGCTCGAATGATTTTAGGCGAGGCTGGCAACTTGAAAAAATTAGTTGCTCAACAGAAGGGTACGATCAGTGGGGAGCTTCGAATCGGCATCATACCTACACTCGCACCGTATTTGTTGCCCCTTTTTCTCAATCAGTTTTTGAAGAAATATCCATTACTCAAACTGAAGATCAGCGAACTCACCACCGATCAGATCATCGAGCGACTCAATGCCCAACACCTCGATGCCGGCATTTTGGCTACGCCATTAAAAAACCCGACTCTACAAGAGTTGCCCTTGTTTTATGAGCAATTTGTGGTGTACGCATCGCAAGCAGAGAAAATGATGAAGAAGAAATATTTGCTCGCAGCCGATATTGATGTCAACCGATTGTGGTTGTTAGAGGAAGGTCACTGCCTTCGCTCGCAAGTTGTAAATCTTTGTGAGCTCAAACGCAAAGAAGCGCTGTTACAAAATCTGGACTACGAAGCGGGCAGCATTGAAACGCTGCGCAAGATGGTAGACCTGAATAATGGTATCACCATTTTACCAGAGTTGGCATTGCGCGATCTTACTAAAGCACAGCTAAAAAATATACGCTACTTCAAGTCTCCGGCACCGGTGCGGGAAGTTAGCATCGTGACTTATCGCTATTTTGTGAAGTATCATTTAATTGAAGCGTTGAAGAAGGAGATATTGGCGAATATTCCAAAGGAAATGACGATTCAAGGAAAGCATGATGTGACTCCGATTGATTCGTAGCAATAGTAAGGTTTTTGTTTGAATGGCATTCGTTAGCTTTGTGCACTATTTTCAAATGATCTCGATAATGGAAATTGAAAAAGGAAAGAACATTTTGATTCGTGAAGGAAACTACTTTGCGGTAATTCAAAAGACATTGCCTATCAAAACGAATGAGGCATTGTTAACTTTGAGTGAAGCACGTTCTTTTAGTAAGAAGTTAATTAGAAAGTGAACAAAAGATATTTAAACTGAAGAACTTCGCTGAGAACTTATTTCGAGCATTTTTTACCATATAATCAAATACTACATTGAGCATCTTCACCACCACCAGCAAAATAATCATCACTTGTCACAAAAGACTATCACCGTTTCTGGTACAGGAAGTGCAAGACCTAGGCTTTGAGATAGACCATAAGTTCATCACCGGAGTTGAATTGCGCGGCACGGTCAATGATTGCATTCGCCTCAACCTCAATCTGCGTTGTGCCAGTCAGGTGCTATATTCGCTCAAAGAGTTTACGGCCAACAGCCCCGAAGAAGTGTACAATCAATTGTTACGCTATCCATGGGAGACGCTATTACCAATAGACGGTTATTTTTCTGTAACGAGCAATGCAAAACACTTTACCGTCAACAACGATATGTTTGTGAACGTAAAAGTGAAAGATGCCATTGTCGATAAAATGCGCAGAGAATTTGCCAAGCGCCCCGACACCGGACCTTCGCACGACAAAGCCGTCATCCATTTGTATTGGAATGAAAAAGATGTAGAAGTTTTTTTCGACACATCCGGACAAACTTTAGCCAAACATGGCTACCGCAAAATTCCCGGGCAGGCGCCCATGCTCGAAGCATTGGCAGCAGCCACTATATATGCCACCAAATGGGATCGTCAATCAGCTTTTGTAAATCCGATGTGCGGATCGGGGACGCTGGCCATTGAAGCGGCTTTGATTGCCACCAACCGCAGACCGGGATTATATCGTAAGAATTATTCGTTCATGCACGTGTTGGGGTATGATGCATCAGTTTATGAAAGCGAACTGCAATTGCTCAACGAAAAAATTGCTGTGCTCCCTGATTTAAAAATAATTGCCACCGACATTAGTGAAGACGCCATTCATGTGTCCAAAGTAAATGCGGGTATTGCCGGTGTGGAGTCGCTGATTGATTTTGCGGTGTGTGATTTTGAAGAGACAGTCATTCCTGAAAAACCAGGAGTCATTTACCTCAATCCCGAATATGGTGAACGTCTGGGCGATGTTACCGAGTTACAAGAAACTTACGGGCGCATCGGTGATTTTATGAAGAAGAAATGTCAGGGTTACACGGGCTATATCTTTACAGGAAATCCTGATCTCGCCAAAAAGATTGGACTGAAGACCAGCAAGCGTTTAGAATTTTATACTGCACAATTAGATTGCCGATTGTTGGAGTATGAGTTGTATGGGGGTAGTAAGCGAACTGATAAATCTAAAGAGGGGTAACTGCTCTATATTAAAAATTTTCCTCCATTTCCTTTTGACTAATCCATTTCCCTTTTCTGTATTCTGCCATGGATTCTTCAATAGAAGCTTTGTATTCTTTTGTCGTTAGCGCTTTACCTTTTGAGTTGTAGGCAATAACTTCTTTATCATTTTCTACAAGCGACTTAAAATACTGTTGGACTTTTTGCAGCACTTTTTCGTCTTCCATGTTTGCCACCTGTTGATGAAGTGCTGATTTTAGTTCGGCTAGGTTGGACATATAACTAGCTATTTTTATGTGATCAAAATTACTAAATCTATCTCAGAAATGTAGATGACGGATTCTTACTCTTAAAATACCAACGCAATTCTACCGCTCGCATCACCAATTTCAAATTTCCAAACAATCCATCAGGCCAATGCGAATTTCCAACTATATTGAGTTTTGTTTAATGTGAACCTTAACGTCTATAAAATCGCTATGAAGAAAAATTTTAGTTTTATTCTACTCCTTTCACTTAGCTCGCTCTTTGCCCAAGAGCGTGTTCTTCCGGCAGAGTCTGCGGTTAACTCCACAGGTCAAGTTACCATCAAAGGCAAAGTAGTTCCGTACAAAGTAACGGCCGGAACGCAACCCGTGTGGAATGCCGAAGGCAAACCCAGCGCTTCTTTATTTTATACATACTACGAACGCACCGATGTGAGCGACAAATCCAGAAGACCGTTAGTGATTTCATTCAATGGTGGCCCCGGCTCTGCATCAGTTTGGATGCACGTGGCGTACACAGGTCCTAAAGTTTTGAACATCGACTCCGAAGGATATCCGGTGCAACCGTATGGAATTCACGATAATCCCAATTCCATTTTAGATGTTGCTGATATTGTGTATGTCGATCCGGTGAACACGGGTTTCTCCCGCATCCTTGATCCGAAAGCAGAGAAGTCCACTTTCTTCGGTGTGAATGCCGACATCAAATACTTGGGCGATTGGGTTGATAATTTTGTTTCCCGTCAAGGCAGATGGACATCACCAAAATATTTAATTGGTGAAAGCTATGGAACAACGCGCGTTTCCGGTTTAGCATTGGAGTTGCAGAATTCACATTGGATGTATTTGAATGGCGTGATTCTGGTATCACCTACTGATTTGGGAATAAAAAGAGATGGCGCTGTGAACGATGCACTCTCACTACCTTATTACACTGCAGCGGCTTGGTATCAAAAAGCTTTGCCAGCTGATCTACAACAAAAAGATTTGAATGAAGTATTGGCAGAAGCAGAAGCTTTCACTATTGATGAGTTTATTCCTGCATTGGCTCGTGGTGGATTTTTGGACGAGGCAAAGAAAAAACAAATCGCTGCAAAGGTTTCTCGATACTCTGGTCTGTCTGAGCGCACCGTGTTACATCATAACCTCGCAGTACCAACGCAATACTTTTGGAAAGATTTGTTGCGTGAAAAAGGACTGACTGTTGGCCGATTGGATTCTCGTTACTTAGGTATTGATCGCCAACAAGCTGGCGATGAACCCGATTACAACTCGGAACTTACCTCGTGGCTGCATTCATTCACACCAGCCATCAACTATTACTTACGCGATGTGCTGAAGTACAAAACCGATTTACAATACAACATGTTTGGCCCGGTGCGGCCATGGGATAACTCAAATGACAAGACGGGTGAAAACCTGCGTCAGGCGATGGCAGAGAATCCGTACATGCACGTGATGATTCAATCCGGATACTACGATGGAGCTACGACTTATTTCGATGCGAAGTATTCCATGTGGCAACTGGATCCAAGTGGTAAAATGAAAGATCGTTTGCGCTTTGAAGGCTATCGTAGCGGCCACATGATGTACTTACGTGCCGAAGATTTAGTTTCTTCTAATGAGCACATCCGCGACTTTATTAAGAAGAGCACACCGACAGGTGCTGCAAAGTATTAAGCACTTTTTGATGTAGTTATAAATTAGAGATAGTCTGCTTTTGATCGGGTCAAACCA
>JABFSO010000409.1 GCA_013140555.1 Cyclobacteriaceae bacterium
GGGTAGTTTTTTCTTTTTAGCCGAACTGATCATTGATTTGGAGTTGGAACCTGATGGCCCGATAAAAGATTATTGCGGTACCTGCACAGCTTGTATGGATGCGTGTCCTACGGAGGCCATTCCGCAACCATTTGTAGTGGATGGAAGCAAGTGCATCTCGTATTTTACCATTGAATTGAAAGAAGAAATTCCTGCTGAAGTAAAAGGCAAATTTGAAAATTGGATTTTTGGTTGTGACATCTGTCAGGATGTGTGTCCCTGGAACCGGTTTGCGAAACCTCATCACGAAAAAAAATTTGCGCCTCATTCGGATCTTGAAAAAATGAAACCTGCCGATTGGCGGGAGATTACTGAAGATGTTTTCAAAAAATTGTTCGAGCGCTCTGCTGTTAAACGAACTCAACTAAAAGGACTTCAACGAAACATCGCATTTCAATAGGAGCCATTTGATCTAAATTCGTAGTATTTGATTGGATTCCAGATTTGCATTTTTTTGCAAAAATGGAATCGGATTCCAGATTTGCATATTTTTGCAAAAATGGAATTGAACGGATTAGCCCTACCTTACGAAACAAATGTCGCGTGAAATCGCCAAACACATGAAAGCCATTGTTCGCCAAATAGAAGAAGATGTACAGGCCACGGCTCTTCAGTTTAGGGCTGTGTGCATTGTGGGGCCACGTCAAAGTGGTAAAACCACGTTGAGTAAATTGGTTTTTGGGAACAAGCCATACTTCAGCCTTGAAAATCCAAAAAATCAAGCCTTGGTTGAACACGACATAGATGGTTTTTTGAAACAATTCAAAACAGGTGCTGTGCTTGATGAAGTGCAGCGTGTTCCAGACTTATTTCGCTACTTGCAAGAAGTGATCGATAACAACACCAAACGCGGTCAGTTTATCCTAACAGGTTCTAACAACTTTCTTTTACAACAACAAATATCTCAGTCGCTGGCAGGGCGTGTTGGTTATTTAGAGTTACTTCCATTATCGTATGCCGAACTTCTACAGGCGAAGCGTGCTGAAGAGGATATTCACAAGCATATCTTAAAGGGTGGCTATCCGGAATTATGGCAAGAAAAAATAAGCACTGAAAAATGGATGGCCAGCTATCTGCAAACATATGTGCAGCGCGATGTGCGCTTAATTCGAAATATTACCAATCTGGGGGCATTCAATCGCTTTATTCAAATCTGTGCTACATACGCAGGGCAAATTGTAAATCGCGATGCCATCAGCAAAGACATTGGTGTAGATACAAAAACAGTGCAGGCATGGCTCACATTGTTAGAGAGCAGTTACATCATCTATTTGATGCAACCGTATCACAACAATCTCAATAAACGAATTGTCAAGTCGCCTAAGCTGTATTTTTATGACACCGGCTTGTTATGCTATTTATTAAACATCCAATCAGAAATAGCATTGCAAAAGAACAAAGCCTACGGAGCCATATTTGAAAACTGGATTTTAACGGAGATCCGGAAGAACCGCTACAATCATGGCATTGCAGGTGGCATGTATTACTTTCGAGATAGCTCAGGCAATGAAGTTGATTTGATCCTAGAAAAACAAGGGCATGTGCTAGCTGTAGAAGTAAAGGCTAGTAAGAAATATACTTCAGACATGCTAAGCGGCATTCGCTATTGGCAAAAATACAATCGTGACAGTCAAGGCATATTGATTTATGGCGGGCATAAAGATGAATCGCTCGATTCGTTGGTAAGCATTCAAGGATGGAAGCGAGTAGCCAATATTTAGGGGGAATCTTAACTCGAGCAATTGCCCGCAAGCGCACACTTTTGCCCGCTTTCCGACAACAACTTACGCTAAACCATTCGAATTCTTCAAAACACAGGTCTTACTGAGTTTGGAATGGTTGTTGGTAATACCACTCGCATCTAACCCTGCGATATGATCAAGAATTACTTCACCATTGCCTGGCGCAATTTAGCCCACAACAAATTGCACACAATCATCAACGTGTTTGGCCTCACCGTGGGCATCAGTGCTTGCCTTACTATTTTTTTGCTGGTTCATTACGAATTCGGTTACAACCAGGTGAATGATGCCGATCGTATTTTTAGAATTTACTCCAACTTCAGTGGTGCTTTTGATGGCACAAACCGTGGGGTAACCACGGGTGTGCAAGTGATTGTGAAAGATCAGTTCACCGGCACCGAGGTAGTTGCTCCACTTCACACCTACAGTGCGAAAGTAAAATTAGTAGACCAAGATAAAGAGTTTGGCAATCAAGAAACCATTGCCCTTGTGGATGAGTCTTACTTCTCTCTACTAAAAGATTACACATGGATAGAGGGTTCGCCTTCTAATTCGCTGAGTAAACCGTTTCAGGTTGTACTTACTTCTTCCAAAGCGCTAAAGTATTTTGAAACAACAGATCCATCGAAAATCATTGGGCAAACCATACACTACAATGACTCACTTGTACTAACAGTATCCGGCATAGTCAATGATCTGTCCATTAAAAGCGATTTTGATTTCACCGACTTCATTTCTATTTCTACCATCCAACAAAGTTTCTTGAAAGAGAATATTGAACCCAACAACTGGGGAAACACCAATAGCAGTGCTCAGTTATTCATCAAGATAAAGGACCTTGCCTCCTTGGGTGCACTTGAACAACAATTAAAGAAGTTGGATGATTCCTATGTTGCCAACAACAAAGATGCCGGGTGGTTCCTCACCTACAAACTTCAGCCACTGGCTGACTTGCATTTCAACGGAACGCTTGGAATTTTCGATAGCAGCCGGACCCCTGCAAGCAAGTCTACTTTAACTACTCTCATTGTAGTGGCACTTCTCTTGCTCCTGATCGCCTCCATTAATTTTATCAACCTAGAAACCGCACAAGCTGTCAAGCGTGCGAAAGAAGTCGGGGTACGCAAAGTATTAGGTGGGTCACGCTCGCAACTCGTAGGGCAATTCTTAGGCCAAAGTATTTTGCTCACGATCTTTGCCGTGCTGCTTTCATTGCCCTTGTGCGAACTGAGTCTTATTTTCTTCCATAAATTTATTCCGGCTGGTGTAGCTTTGGATTTAAGTCAATGGCAGATTTGGCTATTTCTAACATCAGTAATCGCGGTGGTAGGAATTCTGTCAGGGCTTTACCCTGCATTTTATCTTTCTTCCTTTTTGCCGGCATTGGCACTCAAAAATCAAGCGTATGTTAATAGTGCCAATTCGCGCACAGCTTATCTACGCAAAACGCTCATCATTTTTCAGTTTGGGTTTGCACAAGTTTTAATCATCGGCACATTCGTTGTTTTATCACAAATCAATTTCATGCTGACTAAAGATTTGGGCTTTAAGCGCGATGCGATTGTGAACATTGGAACTCCCTGGAGGGAGTCGGCATCTAAAAGATCGGTTTTCAGAAATGAGCTAGCGAAAATAAAAGAAGTGGAAGCTATTTCGTTTTGCGGCGGCCCACCTGCACAAAACGGGTATAGTTCCAGCGAGCTTACTTACAAAGGCAGCGGTGAAGAAATCAAAACGAT
>JABFSO010000106.1 GCA_013140555.1 Cyclobacteriaceae bacterium
ATTTGCATCCTATGTAGGTAATGAGATAATGATGGCAGATAATCATCAAATGGAATACGATAGTCTATTGAATGCGATGACAAAAAATTATAAAAGCTGGAGAGATAATAAAACCATGAAAGTATTTATTGACAAAGTTAACAAGGTAAGGAGTAGTTGGTGAGAGAAAATATCTTTCGCTTGCCTCTCGATTCGGATTATTTAGTAAATGAGTTGTACCAATCAAAATACATCTTTATCTTGAAGATGTGAATAACTCCTTAGCGCGCTCCAAACCCCATTACGAAATCCTGGACGGATTGCGTGGAGTGGCGGCCTTACTGGTGGTAGCGTTTCATGTTTTCGAAACCCACGCAACCAGCCATGCAGATCAACTCATCAATCACGGCTATCTGGCAGTAGATTTCTTTTTTCTGCTTTCCGGTTTTGTGATAGGCTATGCCTACGATGCGCAATGGACGACCATGAGCGTCACCGATTTTTTTAAGCGAAGGCTGATACGCTTGCAGCCCATGGTGGTGATGGGTATGGTGATTGGTGCGATATGTTTTTACTTTCAGGATTCTGTTATCTGGCCCGGGCTGAGCAGCGTGCCTATTGGGAAGATGCTACTCATTATGCTCATCGGTTTTACACTCTTGCCGGTTCCACTTTCGCTGGATATTCGGGGATGGACAGAAATGCATCCGTTGAATGGCCCGGGGTGGTCGCTGTTTTATGAGTACATCGCTAATGTGCTCTATGCACTTTTTGTGCGAAAATTTTCAACAACACTACTCACTATTTTAGTTGTAGTATCGGCAGCAGCCTTGATCCATTTGGCAGTCACCAGTCCTCAGGGTGATATTGTCGGTGGCTGGTCGCTGACACCGAAGCAAATGCATGTGGGGTTTGCGCGGGTGATGTTTCCATTTTTTGGCGGACTATTGTTGTTTCGAACGACTCGCTTAGTGCAGATCAAAAATGCCTTTCTGATTTGCAGTATGTTATTGGTGATTGTGCTCTGTATGCCTCGGGTAGGAGGGGCTGATCGCCTTTGGCTAAATGGTATGTACGATGCGCTGATCGTGATACTCGTATTTCCGTTGATCGTTTTTATTGGGGCAAGTGGTAAAGTAGAAAACAAAGTCGCTGCACGCGTGTGCAAGTTCTTTGGTGATATTTCGTATCCAATTTACATTACGCACTATCCGCTCATCTACATTTACACCGGGTGGGTGGCAAACAATAAAATGAAATTACAACAAGCATGGCCTATTGGGTTGTTGGTATTTGTTAGCAGCATCAGTTTGGCCTACGTGTCGTTAAAGTTCTTTGACGAGCCTGTTAGAAGGTGGTTGAAGAGGGTGAGTTATTAGTATTTTGTATAAGTTATGGAGATAGGTCAGAAATTTAATCGACTCACGTTAAAAGAGTATTATTATATCGATCATCACAAAAAATATAGAGATTTTAATACGTTAGGGCTTTATCGATCTATCCTTGAAAATGAGAAGTTGAGTTTGGAAGAGAAAATTGCCGTACGTGAGTATGCACACAAAATATTCCGAAAAACATTCGACTTCCTACAATTAAAAGATCCCAAGATTTTTGTAGAAGTTTCAACACTAGGTCAGCATTTAACGAAAGGTGATGAAGAGAATATCTGGAATGAAGTTCGGGAAAATCAACAAAAGATATTAAAAGCCAAGCGCATTAAGCACCGAAACTTTGGTGTTTATTCTAAGCACGATTGTGGATATGAAGACTGTGTGTGGCGGGGATTAATGATTCGGCAAGGTTCTATGTTGGCGGAAGGAACCATGCACTTTGCCAGCGATCAAAATGCCTATCTGCAAGAACTTAAGTCAGAACGAAGAAAATCAGATCGAAGAAGGGAGAAGCAAATAGTCGATAGCGAGATGAATCTTGATTAAAGGTTTTGTTTACTGAAGGAGAATCTCCGAGAAAAAAAAGCCGACACCATAGTGCAATGGTATCGGCTTTTATAAGTTCTGAGCTACGCCTACTTACTGTGTAGTAACGAAGTAGCTCACATTCGTAAACTTTCCTTTCAGGGTCAAAACAGTTCCGGTCGATGACTGAACTTTTGCATCATACTCACCCGAAATCGTTTTTTTTGCCGGGTCATTAGCCGTTATTTTTATTATCGACTCATAGGCTGCGCCAGTGTAAAATCCGGATGAATAGTAATTAGTACCCGACAAGTAAGTAATCAAATTTGAATCACAGTAGGAAGTTATTCCCTTTTGTAAACAAGTTGCCTTAGCTCTACCTGCATCATCAAAAAGGCTGTAATAAGTCTTTATCAGCAAGCCATCAGTGGGTGGATTCTGGTATCCCCAACTTGAAACACTTAAAATCAGCATGTCTGAACCAGCCGCTGCATTAATGGATATGGCTCTCTCTTTCTCCCCAGTAGTTTTTACAATTAACTGTGCAGCGGTGAAGGTGGCCGATTTTGTGGTACCGTCAATGCTCAACGTAATAGATGCTGAAGCGGCAGGATCATTACTGCTACAATTACAAAAAGTAATGATCAGAAAAATAGAGAGTACGCTCAGTGCGCGATTCACTAGCTTCATGGAATTATTCTTTTATTCCTGCCAGATCAAACACAAAAGCATACATTAAGGCATCTTCCTTTAATGATTCAAATCGCCCGCTCGCACCACCGTGTCCGGCTTCCATATTAGTTTTCAATAACAATAAGTTGTTGTCTGTTTTGTGCGCACGCAACTTTGCTACCCACTTGGCCGGTTCCCAATACTGCACCTGGCTGTCGTGCAAGCCTGTGGTCACCAACAAATTCGGATAGGCTTTCTTCTCTACATTGTCGTAAGGTGAATAGGAGAGCATGTAGTCATACTCTTCCTTCACATTTGGGTTACCCCACTCTTTCCACTCGAAAGTAGTGAGTGGAATCGTTTCGTCTTCCATTGTGTTGATCACATCCACAAATGGCACATCAGCAATAATGCCTTTGTATAAGTCAGGACGCATGTTGGTGATGGCACCCATCAACAAACCACCTGCGCTACCACCATTGGCGAACAACTTGTCTTTGGCAGAATATTTTTCATTGATCAAAAATTCAGATACATCGATGAAGTCGGTGAACGTATTTTTCTTCTTCAACATTTTGCCGTCCTCATACCACTTTCCGCCCATTTCTTGTCCACCACGAATGTGCGCAATGGCATACACAAATCCACGATCGAGTAAACTTAAACGACTAGAGCTGAAGAATGCGGGCATCGAAGAACCATACGAACCGTAGGCATACTGGAAGCACGGGTTGCTGCCATCTTTCTTGAATTTGTCTTTACGATAAACAATGGACACCGGAACCTTCACGCCATCGCGCGTGGTTGCCCACACACGTTCGGTTTGATAATTCTCTTTGTTGAATCCGCCCAACACTTCTTGTTGCTTTAATAGTTTCTTTTCTTTCGTATCCATGGCATAATCATATTGCGATGCAGGCGTTGTCATGGATTGATAGTAATAGCGC
>JABFSO010000204.1 GCA_013140555.1 Cyclobacteriaceae bacterium
GTATAAGAATTATGGCAAGAGAGGGCTACATTTTGCGCAGCAATTGCTGGTGGAGCCTTTTGAGATGAAGTTGGCCGGGTTTTTGAAGGGTAGTATCCATGTCAACGACCAAAAACAAAATGTACCTTTGGAGTATTGGGTGGAAAACGATTTTGTAGTGGTTTTGACTAAACATTCATGATATGAAAAAATTAATCTTCCTTTTTTTCTTAGCCGCGATCTCAGCAAAAGCACAACAAGTTCAAAATTTCAGTTTACTAAATGCGAACGATGGCAGCACGGTAGAGTTAAATCAATACACGTCTTCATCTGCCATTGTCGTGGTATTTACCAGCAATGAATGTCCATACGATAATTATTACAAAGACCGTTTGAAGAAACTAATCGATCAGTATAAAGGAAAAGTTCAGTTTCTGTTGATCAACTCCAATGTAGACCCGCAAGAGTCGGCAGAAAAAATGGCTATTCATTACACCGACTTAGGTGTTCCGTATTTGTCGGACAAAGATCAAAAAGCGATGGAAAACTTTGGCGCACGCAAAAGCCCAGAAGTATTTTTAATTAGCCCGCAACTCAATGTAGTTTACAGCGGAGCCATTGATGACAACCCACAAGTTGCTACCGACACCAAACAAAATTATTTGAAAGATGCCATTGACAAGTTTTTAGCAGGGCAAAAAATAGAGGTGGCTAATAATCGGGTGCTGGGCTGTACGATTAAGCGGAAATAGAACGTCTTGGTGACTTTGTGATTTGGTGGCTCATTGTATCTCTTTTATTGCCACAAAGTCTCAAAGGCACAAAACACAACATCATATTCTTACCCTTCTAAAATCCGAATTAAATCATCATTCAGATAATACACCTCTTTTCCTTCAATCATGCTCTATTTCGTTTGCCAGGGGCAGTAAAGGCAAGTCATTAAATGGTGTATTTCGATCAAATTTGGCCATAACGTGTCCATTTTTACCTCAAAAACTGGACACATAATCACCATATGTCCAGTTTTTTACCAAAAGCTGGACATATCACAGAAATATGTCCAATTCAAAAAACTGTTAAAACGGGAAAGGAACAGAGAAGCTTTTCAAACCCCCAAATCTCCACCATCTGAGATTTCGATGAGCAAGAGTTTCACTTCTTCGGCTTTGGCATGTTCGCCAATTTTTTCAAATGACATTACGAGATTACGCAAGGCGCGTCTGACGATCTCTAAGTTATTGCAAGGTTCATAAAAAGAAGTCTGCGGAACGAGATGCAACTCGTTGATGTAGTTTTCGATGTCTTGCTTCGAAAAGATTAATCCCCGATTGAAGGCATTGATATAAAACTGATGCTTATCGTCTTTGTACGTGAGGATAAATAAATTCGGAAGGTTCACGCCACTCACTGGTAGCTTTAGTTTCTGCGCTACCAACATGTAAATCACACAAAGCGTAATCGGGTTGCCCTTCCGCGATTCCAACACAATATTGATCATCGAGTTGCCGGGCGAATGAAAATTCTTTGTATTAGCTCCGAACTTGAGTTTATTAAACAATACGCTGTTAATCACTTTCACTTGATCGTAGGGGTACAAGTCCGGACGAAACTCCAACCACGTGTCGTAGTAAATTTGTTCTAAGTCTTGTCGTAATTTCTCTAATTCTAAATCGGGATATTGATACGTAGCCAGTATCCACATACCCGTCAGCAAATCCTGATCAGGGGATTGATACCATTCTTTCAATCGCTCTTTGAGTAACTCATATTGCAATGTATGAATGAGTTCTTCGATGCGGCTTTGCACATGCGGGTTCAGGTTACTCTCCCACTCATGCTCCAAAAAAGGAATTGCCTGCTTTCCCAGCGACAGAATCTTCTCTTCTACGTGCGAACTAATCTGCTTGTCCTCATCGTCCAGTAAAGAAACCAATGCCTTTAATTCACTTTCTTGCATCAACCTGTTAATTCGTTTATTTGCTAATTCGGCAATTCGATAATTCACGCTTCTATTTTCATCAACGAATCACCGAATCAACAAATTAGCTAATTAATTATGTTTGAATTACCCCCACATTAAACTTCTCTACCGGTGCGTGGTTGGCGGCTTCGATGCCCATCGAAATCATCTTACGTGTTTCGAGCGGGTCGATCACACCATCTACCCACAAGCGCGAAGCCGCATAATACGGACTCAATTGCTCGTTGTAGCGATCGGTAATTTCTTTCAACAATAAATCTTCTTCTTCCTTCGAAATAGTTTTGCCTTGCGCCTTCAACGTGCTCACACGAATTTGTAGCAACGTCTTCGCTGCTGAGTTTCCACTCATCACCGCGATCTGTGCCGTAGGCCACGCAAAAATCAATCGAGGGTCGTAGGCTTTGCCACACATCGCATAGTTGCCGGCTCCGTACGAGTTTCCGATGATCACCGTAAACTTCGGCACGGTAGAATTCGCCATGGCATTCACCATCTTGGCGCCATCTTTAATGATACCTCCATGCTCGGCTTTGCTGCCCACCATAAAGCCACTCACATCCTGCAAAAATAAGAGTGGCACTTTGCGCTGATTGCAATTCATGATAAAGCGAGCGGCTTTGTCGGCCGAATCCGAGTAGATCACTCCGCCCATTTGCATCTCGCCTTTTTTGTTCTTCACCACCTTGCGCTGGTTCGCCACAATGCCCACCGCCCAACCATCGATTCGCGCAAAGCCACACACAATCGTTTTACCATACAAGGCTTTGTATTCATCGAAAGCAGAATCGTCAACCATGCGTTTGATGATCTCCACCATGTCATACGGCTTGGTGCGATCCGATGGAATCATCCCGTAAATCTCTTCCGGCTTTTCTTTGGGAGATGCAGAAGCAACGCGATCAAAGCCCGCTACTGTTGGCGCTCCGATTTTATCAAACAATTGGCGTATATAGTCAAGGCAAGCTTGGTCATTAGGAAACTTGTTATCGGTTACACCTGAAATCTCGCATTGAGTGGTAGCGCCACCCAGCGTTTCATTATCAATATCTTCTCCGATGGCAGCTTTCACCAAATACGATCCTGCTAAAAAGATAGAACCGGTCTTATCAACAATCATCGCCTCGTCCGACATGATCGGCAAATACGCACCACCTGCTACACAGCTTCCCATTATCGCGGCAATCTGCACAATGCCCATGGCAGACATCTTTGCATTGTTCCTAAACTGCCTTCCAAAATGTTCTTTGTCCGGAAAAATTTCATCCTGCATCGGCAGAAATACACCGGCACTATCTACCAAATAAATAATGGGCAGATGGTTTTCCATCGCAATCTCTTGCGCACGTAAATTTTTCTTAGCTGTAATGGGAAACCATGCTCCGGCTTTCACCGTGGCATCGTTGGCCACAATCACACATTGTCTGCCTTTCACAAAACCAATGCCTGTCACCACTCCACCCGAAGGGCAACCGCCTTGCTCTTTATACATGCCTTCTCCGGCAAAGAGAGCAATTTCTAATAAGTACGATCCTTTATCGATTAGATATTCGATACGCTCGCGTGCGGTAAGCTTTCCTTTTTGGTGCTGGTCTTCAATTTTCTTTTCACCGCCACCCAACATCGTCTTCTTTGCTTTCGACTTCAGTTGAAAACAAAGTTGCTTTAGTTGATCTTCGTTCTTATTAAATTCTAAATCCATGGAATGGTTGGGTTGCAACAGCCAGACTATTTCTTTTTGCTGGCTGCCTTTTTCTGCTCTTCCTCTTTACGCTTGTCGCGCTCAATCTTCTCTTTACTTTTTCCGAGCGGCCCCAAAAAGTGTTTAGGGTTGCTGTTAAAATGTACCACCAGCGTATCCAGATTTTTCACCAACCGGTTGATGTTCACATACAATGTATCCTCTGTCAACAATTTACTCATTGTATTATCTCCTTTGTTCAGGCGGGCAAGTGTCTGATTCAAATTACTAATCGCCTGCTGCGTTTTTTGCAATGTCTGGTTCAACTTCATCATCTTCAACGAATCCGAAATCGTTTTGAAATTATGGAGTGTAGGGCGTAAGTCGGTCAGGGTGGTGTTCAGGTTATCCGCAACACCTTTCACTGATCCCGACAAATCTTCCATTTTTGTGTTGGCCGTAACCAACGTTTTGTTGAGCAAATCAGGTGTAGTTTGCAGTTTGGCAAAAATAATTTCCAGTTGCTGCGAGTTTTTAGAAAGGTTGTCGATAATGCCATTGAATTTGCGCAACGTGGTTTGCAAATCCGAAGCCACGGGTGTAGCCGTTTCCGAAAGCACATCAAACATGCCCTTTGCTACTTCCGAACGAATCGTATCACCTGGTTTTATTTTATTTCTCGATTGCCCGATTTGTAGCAAAACTGATTTGCTGCCTAACAACGAACTATTTAAAACAGCGCTAGTAGAATCAGACAACGGAACATTCGAATCGATCTCCATCTCGACCAAAACATGGTTATTTTTATTTGGCAGCAGGCTGATGGCACTCACCCGCCCTACCGGCATACCATTTACCAACACCGGGTTCGATACCGCCAGTTGATCAATGTTGTCATACACCGTATAATACTTCACTGAGCGCGAAAAGAAATCAATTCCTTTTAAGTAATTGAATCCGAAATAAAGCATTGCAATAGCAATAGCGATGAAGAGACCTACCTTAAATTCTTTTGTTTTCACGCAGTTAGTTGATTGATTCTATTTCTGTCTTATACTCCTTAAACGCCCTATAAATGCCCGATGCAATCATGTCTTGTCCGTCATCCGATAATAAAAAACTTTCTTCTTTGCCCTGCGACAGAAAACCGGTTTCAATCAACACACTCGGCATGGCAGTTCGCCACAAAACCAAAAATCCGGCTTGCTTCACACCACGGCTCACACGCCCGGCCTTTGTTTTAAATTGATTTTCTACCTTCTGCGCAAACCGCAAACTACTTTCGTGATACGCACTTTGGCTCAAGGTAAATAAAATGTATGATTCAGGGCTCTTCGGATCAAAACCCTCATAGCGCTGCTCGTAGTTTTCGTCCATCAAAATCACCGAGTTCTCGCGCTTAGCCACTTCAAAGTTGCCCTTATCTTTGTGCAAACCCATCACAAATGTTTCGGTGCCATGGGCAGGTGCACCCGGCACCGAGTTGGCATGGATGCAAATAAATAATTGGGCTTTGTTGCGATTGGCTATCTCCGCCCGCTCGTCCAGCGCCACATACTTATCTTCTTTGCGCGTATAAATCACCTTTACATTCGGAAAGTTCTTTTCAATATAGGCCCCCAACTTGAGCGAAATCTTTAGCGCCACATCCTTTTCCTTGGATTTTTTACCCATCGTACCCGGGTCTTTTCCGCCATGCCCGGGGTCAATCACTATGGTTTCAAGCTTAAATTCCGAAGGTCGAAAAGTAACCGAAGAGTTTAGCAAGGTTATTGCTATCAATACAAGTTTAAAAGAAAATTTGGCCACGGTGGTTAAAGAAGGTTGGCGTAATTGCAATAAGTTTGTGTAAAGTTGTGAATTTTTCATTAAAAGGTAAACTGTTGGAGACCAAAGGCAGGCGATTGTGCCTAATGCAAAGGGGTTTTGTGAAAGTTGGGGGCATGGTGCCGATAGCTATCGGCACCACCGGGCTTTACGCTACAAGCCCTTACAAGCTTTTGTGGTTGATTAAGAGCGGGTTGGTCGGGTCTTTTCGCTTCAATCCCTTGCCCGCTGCGCACGCGTATTGCGCCTATCGCCCTTCCCTTCGATTATTATTTTCGCTTACCTTATTTGTTACATTGGTTTCTGTTCTTTCAACGCAAGCACAGCAGCAACCACGCCCCGAATCACCGATCGGTAGTCAACCACCCCCCTCCATCAAAGCTGATACCTCTTCCATTAAGAAAGATTCAGTGAAAACTGCCAAAAAAGGAGACATCGAAACAACCATTGTTTACTCGGCTACCGATTCCATCAACTTTAGCTTAGACAGAAAGATTGTAAAACTTTATGGCGATGCGAAAGTAAAATACGGAAGCATACAACTAGATGCCGAGCTAATCGTGATCGACTACGAAAAATCTACCATCTCAGCCAATGGCAGACCTGATTCATTAGGGCACCTACTCAACTTTCCGGTGTTTAAAGATGGCAATGAAGAATACGAAACCAAATCAATGACATATGACTTCAAGTTAAAAAAAGCATATATCACCGAAGTCGTAACCAAACAAGGCGAAGGTTTTATGGCCGGCTCCAGAGTGTATAAAAACGACAAGAATGAATTGTTTACTATCAACAACACCTACACCACCTGCGACTTAAAAGATCCTCACTTCCGCATCATCTCCAAAAAAGCTAAAGCTATTCCGGGAGATAAAATTGTTACCGGGCCTTTTTATATGGAGTTCAACCATGTGCCTACTCCACTGGGTTTTGCCTTTGGCATGTTTCCATCGCAGCGCCAAAGTTCTTCCGGCATTATTATTCCCGAATATGGCGAGGAGCAGCGCAGAGGTTTCTTTTTGCGCAATGCCGGCTACTTCTTCGACATCAGCGATTATGTAAAGCTCACCCTTACCGCAGATATTTATTCGAAAGGATCGAATGCCGTTAAAATCAATACGGTTTACAACAATCGCTACAAGTATTCCGGCTCACTCAACTTTGCATTTACCAGCAACTTGGTGAACGACAAATTTGAAGATCAAAGTCGATTAAAAGATTTTCAACTATCGTGGTCGCACAGCCCAAAATCGCGTGGCTCGAGTCGTTTTTCTGCTTCGGTGAATGCCGCTTCTTCTTCTTTTACGGCCAACAACTACTTGGGTGTGAATGTAAACCCTAATTTGCAACGGCCTGATAACGTTTCGCGCAAGCTGACTTCCAATATTTCCTATTCCAAAACATTTCCAGGCACTCCATTTACCTTAGGTGTCAACATGCGTCATAGCCAAGATCTTTCTACCGGTCAGGTAGACCTGCCTTTGCCCGATGTTACATTCAACGTGAACAACCTTTATCCATTTAAAAATAAAGGTCTCGGTGAAGCCTTTGAAAATTTTAACATGCGCTATAGCATGACGGGCACCAACCAAATCACTAATAACATTGGCCGAATCGGTAACTCGACTAAAGACAGTATTGCGAGTTTCAGTGGCGAAAATTTTGGTTTGTTTTTCAGAAATGCCAAAAACGGTATTAAACACAACATTCCTCTTTCTACTACTATCAAAGTAAAAAAGTACTTTGCTGTAAGCCCCAACATTTCCATTGACGAGACATGGTATTTTCAAAAACTAAATTGGGGTGTAGATGCCACCGGCACCAAAGCTGTTATTAAAGATACTTCGCGTGTTTTTAATCGAATAACCAATTATAGTTTTGCCGTTAGCCTTACCACGCGGATTTACGGAACATATCTTGCAAAAAACCCGGATAGTAAAATCCGCGGCTTGCGCCACGTTATCACACCCAACATTTCATACAGCTACACGCCCGACTTCAGCAATCCATCGTATGATTATTTTCAGCAATTGAATATAAAAGACGCGTCCGGAAAAACGATTTCTGTTTTGAAGTCGCGCCACGAAGGATTTGTATATGGTGGTTCGCGCAGCGGTTTGAGTAATGCCGTCAGCTTTGGAATTGGCAACACCATCGAAATGAAGGTAAAAGGTAAAAAAGATACCGTGGAGCGAAAAGTCTCTATCTTTAATAACCTTTCCGTTAACTCCAGCTACAATTTCGCTGCCGATTCATTCAAGCTGGCTCCCATCAGCATGAGTGCCAACACCAATGTGCTGAATAATAAAATCAACATCAACCTCAATGCGACACTCGATCCGTATGTGATTGAAAAAGGGTGGAACACACTCAGCATTCCTACAGAAGGCGTTTCGGTTGTTGAGCGAAGAAGAGATAAGTTTGTATGGGCAAACGGTAGTTTCGGACGCATTACTTCAGCAGGTTTAGCTTTTAGCACCAACTTAAGCCCCAAAGGACAAAAAAGCGACAACGAAATGCGCGATAAAGTAGCCAAGTCAAATGCGAATCAGGCAGACAAAGATTATCTACTGCAAAACCCGAATACCTATGTAGACTTTAATATTCCGTGGAATTTGCGCATCAATTACAATATCAGCTACTCGCATAATGTCAACCAGGCATCACAAATTACTCAGGCACTGAATTTTTCAGGCGACTTATCTCTTACTCAAAAATGGAAAATGACTTTCAATTCCGGTTATGATTTTGTATCCGGTCAAATCACACAAACCAACTTTGGCATTAACCGCGACATCCATTGCTGGCAACTTTCATTAAACTGGGTTCCGTTCGGTCCGTTTCAAAACTACACGTTCAACATTGGTGTGAAGTCAACGCTATTGCGCGATCTTAAACTAAATCGTACCCGCTCGTTCTTCGATGTGCGGCAGTAAATGATTTAAAGTTCCGTATTCACTTGATGCAATTCGGATCGCTTAAGGTTTGTGTCACTCAGCGCTTTGAAGCCACCCAGAATATTTTTCAGGCGATGATAGCCTCTCGATTTAAGAATGGAACTGAAAATCACCGAGCGATAGCCTCCTGCACAATGAACGTAATAATCCTTCTCCGGATCGATGGCTGAGATATTTTTGTTCACAAAATCCAGCGGAAAATTCTCAGCACCCACCAAATGCTCAATTTCATATTCGCTTTTAAGTTCGTAAAAACGTACGGTCACATCAAAAAAAACCAAAAGGAACAATTTTAAGGGGTATCAAAAAAGCCGCTTATCGTGTCGAAAACGGCCTTCCAGTAACTATATTTGCTCCTGCCAATCAACAAAAGAATTTTGACCTCAACAAGCTTAGCTTGGCTTACTTTCCCCATAAGTCCGGCCACTCAACTTGTTGAGGTTTTTTGTTGATTGGCGTTAACATAGAACAGGCCGGACTTTATATTCAAATGGGGTAATTGGCCGTTAGCACTTCTACCTTACGCTTCAGATAACCCGATTTAGCATTTACGCTCACACCTGTCTCCAAGCTCCATTGGTGCCATCCATACTGCTTGGCGTGTTTCATCAGAATAGGCGATGGATAACTACTCAGCAGAAACTTGCCCTGAATCGATTTAAGGGTAGTTAAAAGCCGCTCAAAGTCCTCGATAGTATAGCCATCATAATGGCCGCAATCGCTATTAAAGTATGGAGGATCGCAGTAAAAGAATGAATCAGCCGTGTCCCTGCTTTGAATGACATATAAGGCATCAGCACACTCCAATTGAGCGTCTTGTAAGCGAATGGCCAGCTCTTCGGTGAAGTGCTCACGCTTGCTCGATATCTTGCTGGTGGTGGTACGCTTCTGTTTGTCATAGCCCCATGTGCCGTCCAGCATTGCGCTGAAGCTTTGAGAGCTTAAAACCCAGACAGCCCAAGCGCGCTGCACATCCGTAAACAGGTGTGGGTTGGCGTTGATTACATTGGCATCCTGATGAGCCTTGCGACTGTGAAGTGTGATGCGCACAAGGCTTTGAAGGTCTAGGAACTTCTCCTTGCAAACTCGATAGAAGTTCATCAACTCCTTGTTGGTGTCGTTGATTACCTCAACTGCACTTTGCGGTTTCCCGAAGAAAATGGCGGCTCCTCCTAAAAACGGCTCACAGTAAAGGTTGTGGGCGGGGATTTTTTCAAGTATGGTGGCAAGCAACTTCTGCTTGCCACCATAGTAACTGATTGGTGTTTTGGTCATTGTATTGGGGTTTAGTTTGCTTACTTTCCCAATACTCTCTGTTGTTTGTCTATTCTTTTTCTGATGGTTCCTCCTGCTCTCTCAAAACAAAGTTTTCAAAAACCTCGCGGAAATCAAGTGGCAAATCTTCGGGCATATTATCAACAAAATGCGGTTCGATTTCAATCAATTCCTTTTCCTTCGCCCTTATCTTCTTGGTGAGCTCCTTTACTTTTTCAGGCGTAAATTTATAGTTCCCTTCAACTTGAATGACGTTGCCTTTTTCATCGACTGAGGCGTGATCAATTCTGATCTCCTGAATCTCATCCATGTAATCATTGAACAAGTTGGTTGTTTTCTTAATGACCTTCCGCAATTTAAAAAGCAACTTGCTTTCTTGACCTTTCTTTTGTGAGAGAAGAAGGTGGGCGTTGTTGTGGAAAAGTTCGAGTTGTCGTTTGGTAACGTTCATAGTGTTTATTGATTAAGAATTAAAATTTTCCGTTGAGGTCGGCAATCTGAATCGACACAGACTTCATGTAATCTAGCAATGCACCAACAGTTGTTACACCACTTGGTAATGACGAAAGCGGAAGGCTGCGGTAAAAATCTATCTCCGGAATGCCACCTTCCGTTACGAAAGCTTGCGTCTGCGGATCAATGAAACTTCCTTCTGTGGTACCAGACTGATACTTTTCGTTGTACAGGGCTTTTTCAATCCCGGTCGCAACATCTCTTGACAAAGTTTCTCCATCTTGTTCGAAGTACTCAATGATTCTTTCAGTCTTCATTTGGCCATTCCAGTCCAATTCTATTTTAGATTTTGTTACAAATCTGCGCTTGCCAGTGGCTACGCTTGGTGAAATTTCTATCATGCTGCTAATACGGTTACAGTGTTTCTCAAATCATTAATGAGAGCGGCCACACGCTGTGCCAATTGTGGCAAGGTGACGGTGCTTTGATCAAATGTGGTTCTATCCAAAGTTCCTGTTGGGGTTGCCCAGCCGGTCGCTACTGCTCCTGTAAAAATATCGCGCCAAGCTGAATTGACATATCCGCGAAATCTATGATTAGTGGAATTGTAGTAAATCATTGCATTAACAGGAACAGAAATGTTTCCTTCGGTGGCCACACGAGTAAGAAGCAATGCGCGCGAAGTGCTTTGTAAGTCAACCAACACATTACCTGTTGTGATAGTAGTTCCTCCAACTAATAAGTTACCGGATACCCATCTTTGGGCAACATGATTGAGTGTACCGGTGATTGTGAATGTTGGATTATAATCTATACCAAAATAGTTTACAGTTGACCCAGCACCTGATTGGTCTACTGTCTGTACAAATGAAAGACCAGTCCAAGTACGTGTTACACCGGCAGCATTGTCAGAGTGTGTGTTATTTCCAAAACTCCAGTTAACCGAACCATCGGTTGATTGTGCTGATCCTACACCAAACAATATTGATCTTGTTCCGGAAATATTTCTACCTCTAAGATAAAGCTGGCCTGTCGTATTTGTAATCCCAGTGGTTGATCCTTGAACATCGATTTCACTGCTTGTTAGGATAAGGTTACCGTTATTTGTAAACAAATATTTAACTGTATTGGCATGGTCTGCAAGTCTTAGAATGTTTCCGCCGGAAATTCCATTCACATCGATCTTTGTATTTGCTGTTATTGAAGCTGCTGCAACTCCAAAACCCGTGGCAGTATGTGTAAAGCCGATGTTAAATGCGCCACTCACAGTATTGTTAGCCGAAAGTACTGCACCTGAAGCTGTTTGCCAGAAGTTGACAGTCGCTGATCCGGTACCTCCATTGGCAACCGGAAGTATACCCGTAAATGTTATGTTTCCTACAGCACTCAAAGCGATGTTACCTGAAGCGCTAATCGCCAAGGTGCCGTTTGCGTTGGGAACGGTTAATTGCCTATCCGCAGTCAATGAAGAAAGGAGAAACTCTATAGTGTTAGTTATGGAAGGCGCTTTGAACAAGTAACCATTGCGCGAAGCATTGGTTTTTATAAAGCCAGTGATAGCCGATGCTTCTTCAATTTCAATCCCGGCACCAACAGCGGTAGCAGCTCCACCACCTCGATTTAAAGTGATCAGCTGATCGTTTACATAACTGTTGGTAGCCTGCCAGCTCAATACACTGCCCAAAATATTAACTGTTTGACCAGCGCGCCCGATGTTAACTATAGCCGCATTGGTTCCACCAATTGAAAGTGTATCACCGGCAGTTTCGGCGTCAATACCTTGGTTGTTATTGAACAAAAGAGCGTTCAACCCATTGTTTCCAAAGCCAAAATTGCTGCCTTTTCTTCGAAGTATCTGACCATCGGAGGCGGCAAGGTCCACTGCGTTGGCGGATGCATTTGTATCATTTCCAACCACACTAAATGCAGCTCTTGTTAAATCAACTTTGAGCGTTAGGGCTGCATCTCGTGCCGCTCTTGTATCCGCATCTTGCGGAGCTGTAGGATCAGCTAGATTCGTTATGCGCCTTCCGTTTGCGTTGTTTCCAGTAGCCAATACACTATCTAAGTTTTGTGCAGCTAAAGTAATTGCCGCAATCTGTGCATCAACATAAGTTTGCAAAGGCCTTGCACCCAGGTCTGCAATCAATCCATTGACAGAACTTTGTGGGATTGATTCATCCTTGTGCCAATAGCTGTCTATCCATGCCGCAAATTGAGTCTCCAAAGGTTTAAGACCTCTTTTGAACCAATTGATTAGCGATGATTTTGGTGTTGCCATTAGAAACGGATTTCAGAATTTAAATCATATACCGCATCAAGGTTAGTAGACCCTCTAAGAAATACATCTCCAGAACGTACAACTATTATTGCGTTATTTCCCCCCAATCCCCAGCCGCCAGCTGCTATGTATATGTTTTTGTTAACAACCCACGGCAAAGCTGCGCTGTTAATCTTGCTACCTGGTACAGCATTGTTATAATCATTAAGGTTTGTGAATGAGCTTCCACATACGCCTCGTACAATTCCTGCCAATTCTAAATTACCAGAACTTCTAATTCTGTAGCGAGGTTTGTTGTCTGCATCAGGACTGGTCCAACCGGCTGTTAACGCTATTTCAGTCCATCCTAAACTTTCCGGCAATTGAAAGTCTTTTGCAGACTGAAGGCGATAAAATGAAGAAAAAGCGTCCCCGCCACTAGCTGCCAGCAC
>JABFSO010000389.1 GCA_013140555.1 Cyclobacteriaceae bacterium
TGACAAAGTTGGAGTTAGAGGCAGGTAGTTCAATTTGCAATCGCGTGCATGTTTTTCCGTAATCAGTCGTTTTGAAAACATACGATCCAAAATCATTGACAGGATGTGCATCCACCGAGAGGTAACACGTTCCTGCATCAAAGTTCGAGGCATCGATATTGTGAATGGTACCCCAAGCCGGCAAGCCCGGAATATTCTTCGAAACATTCGTCCAAGTTTTTCCACCATCTTGCGTTACGCTCACTTGTCCGTCATTACTACCTGTCCACAACACTCCTTCTTTCACTGGCGATTCTGCCATCGAATATAAAGTGCAACCATCCCATGTCATTAAGTTATCACTAGCAATGCCACCTGAATTTTGTTGATGCGTTTTATCATTAGTTGTTAAGTCTGGACTAATCACTTGCCAGTTTTGTCCTACGTTGTTGGTTTCATGAACAAACTGACTTCCTACCCACACTCTACCTTTTACATGCTTGGATAACACCATCGGAAAATTCCAATGCCAACGATATTTTGCATCGGCCGGCTTTGAGCCGATTTGTGTTTGTGGCCACACACGAACATCACGTGGATGCATGGTTTTCAAATCAAACACATCCAAGCCACCATCATAACAGCCACTCCATACAATTGAATTGTCAAATGGATCCGGCTGAGCAAATCCACTTTCGCAACCGCCTACACCATGCCACGCACCGAGTGGAATGTTCCATCCGCCTAAATAACGACTTGGTCCGCGGTAGCTCCACCCATCTTGTCGGTTGGAATAAACATAATAGGGCACTTGATTATCTACGGCCACGTGATACATCTGCGCAATGGGCAAGTTGATGTTGCTCCATGTTTTTCCTTCGTTGAAAGTCATATTGAGGCAACCATCGTGCGCACACAAAATCCGCTTGCCATCTTTCGGATCGAACCACATGTCGTGATTATCGCCACCGGGTGCCCATTGATTAAACTTTTTATCAAATGTCTTTCCCCCATCAGTGGTTTTCATAATCCCAACTGAAATGGTGTACACCGTATTCTCATCAGCGGTAGAAACACGCAAGCGAGTGTAGTAACCGGCACGCTGTCCCATTCCGTGATGTTTGTGCATGAGCTTCCAGGTATCACCACTATCTTCGGAACGATAGAGACGTGGCTCTTTATCTTCCACCAGTGCATACACAACTTTCGGATTGGAGAATGCTACATCCACAGAAGTTTTTCCAACAGGATGTGCGGGACCACTTTCAATTCCGTTGCGTAAAGGCTCCCATGTTTTGCCACCATCCTTCGTACGATAGATGCCGCTGCCTGTACCTCCACTATTTAGCAACCATGTTTTAATTTCAACCTGCCACATGGCCGCATAAAGTATATTAGGATTTTGTGGATCAATGGCTAAATCGGAGCAGCCTGTGTTTTCATTCACAAAAAAAACACGCTCCCATGTTTTTCCTCCATCGGTTGTTTTATAAACTCCGCGCTCTTGTTGCGGACCATTCGTATGGCCAAGCGAAGCCACATAAACAGTATTGGTATCTGTTGGGTGCACGATGACGCGGCTGATACGAAATGTTTTCTCTAAGCCGAGATGCTTCCAGGTTTTGCCGGCATTGCTGGATTTATAAACACCGTTACCAACGGCATGTGCAGGGCGAATTAAAAATGTCTCTCCTGTGCCTGCCCAAACTTGTTTGGGATTGGAAGGGGCAATGGCTAATGCGCCAATGGAAGAATCTTCCGTATCATCAAATACTGACTTCCAAGTAGTACCCATATCTTCCGTTTTCCAAATACCTCCACTGGCAGCACCCGCATAAGATACCATGGGGTTGCCAGGTTCACCCACTACAGCAATCATACGATTACCATCGGGGCCAATGAAGCGAAATTTAAGTGAAGAAAATACTTTCGGATCAGGTGATTGAGCCGCTAGGTATTGCGAACTAAAAATTAGTACGCAGAACACAATTAGTTTTCTCATAAGGTAGGTTTAGTAAATTAAATCTACCGATAGAAAACTGAAGGCTAACTATACAATTTAGCCGAATGAGATAGAATTTTGATAAGTGGCATTAGTTGATTTTTAATTCCACCGGGTTTTGTCGAGTATCCCAGACTCTTAAAATGACAACACCATCAGCAAGTACACGATAAAAGATTTTATAGCTTCTTACTACTTTTACTCTTACTCCGCCAATGTCTGTCTTAGTTCCCACCTCAGGAAACATAGCTAATAAGTTTGCTGCTTCCTCAAACAACAATTCTAGTTTTTTGCCATAGGTTTCCGATTGGTTGTTATATACCCAGAATTTGTATATCTGATAGCGGTCGAGAACAGCTTTAATTGACCAAGTTACTTTTCGAGCCATCCTTTGATCATCTCATTGGCTTTTTCAGATGAAACAGCATTTCCTTGGTCAACATCATTTTGTGCTTCATCAATAGCATTCCGTTCACTAGGGGTAAGGACATAAACTGCTGTTTGCTCTTCTACAGTAATCAGTGAATGTATTTCCTCAAGAATAGACTCATTCTCTATTTTATTGACACTGCGAATAATTTTCTCTCGTAATTCAGCGGCTGACATCTTATTTTGTTTCAAAACAAATTAGCGAATTGTTAATCTTAAAACAAATCATAGACCGAACATTGCAGATTGGATTGCACATTAATCCGTGAGGTTAATGCTGAATGGCAATTTGCCCTAAATGTGAAGCCTTATGCGAAACTCGGCTGAGCATCACATTTAACTTATTACGTTGAGGCTCTTTTGTAAAATCTTCTTCTGAAACTGCCATGTGTCGGCTCAGCCAATCCTGTTCGGTCATCTTTTTGAAAGCTTCGTCTAGTGTTGCTATAATTTGCTTCCACTGTGCGATCAACTCGTTTTTTGATAAATGTCCACTTTGGTTTGCTCCTTTGGTATGATGATAGATCTTTCCCAGCTCCGGATAAATACGCTGGCGAATGCCAAATAGCTCCAATAGTAAATCATCTGTATCTGCCAAGTGCCCTAAAAGCCAAGAAGGCGAATTTCCATTGGGAACAATGGGCAAGAAAAATTTTTCATCATTTATGCTTTCGAGTACTTTCAGCATGCGTTTGTTCGAAACGTCCCACTGAAGTAAGGCAATTTGTAAAGAAGTCATAGAGAAAGTTGATTAGGCAAATATAAGCTTACAACTTCCACTATGACAAATAAGTTCAACTATTCACTGCGCAAAGAATCGACCGGCTTAGTCAACGCTGCCTTGAATGCTTGAAACCCAACGGTGATCCAAGCAATAAACAAAGCACCTAAAGAACTGATCGCAAAAATAGCGAACGTAATTTGAACACGATACGCAAATTGACCCAGCCAGTAATCGAGCAAATAGTATGCAGGAACTATTGCCAATACGATAGCTATCAGCACTAATACGGTAAACTCTTTTGACAATAAAGTTGTAATTCCGCTAACACTCGCACCCAAGGCTTTGCGTATTCCAATTTCTTTCGTGCGTTGCTC
>JABFSO010000147.1 GCA_013140555.1 Cyclobacteriaceae bacterium
TGGCAACTTTCCTCTCTTGTTTAATTTTCAAATTCTTTGTCGCGTTGCACCGTCTTTGATGTGTCCTTCTGCTTAATGAACTGTCAAGATAACTAACTAGTTCTTTTTTAACTTTTCAGCAACGCTGTCGTAGTATTGTTGTGTAAGAACCTCTGTCCAAGTGGTCGGTTGTTCACCGCCATAGAGAGCTAAGTATGTCACATCACTAGTCTTGGTTGAAGAATGCCAATGTTCGGTATTTTTCCCACATTTAATTATATCTCCTTCTTTTAGAATTATGGGCTCTTTTCCTCTCTCTTGATAATACGCTTCTCCGTCCACAATTATTAACACCTGTGCGGAACCGTGTTTATGCCAGTCCAAGGTAGAGTTTGCTTTAAAGGTCGCCTTAGTGATATTATAACCCAATTCGGAGTCATTGTTGATGATGGTATTTAACCAAGCTTCTCCAATGTAATGAGTATTTGGTGCCTTCATGCCTTCTGTCCGATAAGATGAAATGGCATAATGAGAGTCTTGGGCAAATGAAAATAAGGGAGTCAAAACGAAAATTGTAAAAATTGAGTATTTCATATTATAAACTTTATATTTTTTCTTCTCGTCATTCGAAGCCAGTTGCTTGCGCACAACATCAGAATATGCGCATGTTTTACCTTAAAACTTGCGCATACCTCCAAAAACTTGCGCCTATTTCTGTTATATGCGCTTGTTCATTGTTCTATCAAATCTCACCAATCCCTCCCACTCCACCAAAAAAAGTCTTGTCGTAAAATCTCTACAACATCGTGTAGAGATTTTATGACAAGAAAGTCTGGAATTCTCTTAAATTGGCGCGGCTTAATTGTCTGATTCAAGAATTACAGGACTTTAGGATTGGGTCGATTTATGGTGTAACCTCACACCTATGCAGATGCATGTGTTGATTAAAGTTGTAGGGCACGGAAGTAACAGGCTGTGTAAAAATGATGTTCATTCTCTTTTTTATTCGGATACCTACCCGAGCGAGTTTGCGTATACGCGAGTCTGGAGGCGTTCGTTTTGGTTTTTACACAGCCTCTAACTTTCCGCGCCAGACGAGGTAGAATAACTTATTAAATAATAGTTTCAATGTCCTTAGTTGCAAATTAAGGACAGCAGTTTAGACTAGCACAAACTACGGATAGCTGGGACAGCAGTTTAGACTAATACACATCAATGAAGAACGGAAACAAATTCTAAAGTTTCGATTTTGGATAAAGAATCCATTCTAAAAATTATAATCCTATCGCTACCCGCTTGCTTAACAATTGAATCACCGATATGAATTTGATCAAATATAACCTGCTCATCCAACGTCAGGAAAATCCACTCGTTTCGAATTAGGATATCAGGACACCCCCTATGTGATTGTAGCCTTCGGATTTCCTTTATAACTCCTGAATAACCTCTTGCTTTGAATTCATTAAACCTTCTTGCTGATCCAGAGTTAAGAAAATGAGTGAACCAAATAATGAGAACTATAATGAAAAGCATTAATACTATTTTCCATTTAGTCACTACCATAAACTAAAACTTAATAGAAACAAACCTGAAAATTAGAACAACTCCGCCTGTACTGAGTTTGTTAAGCTGCAAACTATCGAAAGCCATTTGAACTAACCCAAACTATGGATTGATTCTTTACCGCACGGATGTCCCACTACACATTCCATCTCACAACATTCGCGCTAGTGGGGGTTTATTAGCGATCTTTTTAGAATATGTTAAATCAAAGGATTCCTAAGATCATGTATTAACAACTTAAACATTTGTCCAGCTAAGAATGCTTTAAACTCTTGATTGTCATTGTACTCTTTAAAGACTTCAAAGTTGCTGTCAATGTGATTTATCATCTTCTCTTTGAGGATATCGGTGAAGGTTATTTGAGCATTTTGAATGTCATTTTTGTGAAGTGATGCGTTGATGTTATCCATTGCTACTTGATCGCCTTTTACATCTTGCATCAATTCTGCCGTCATTTTACGAACCTTGTCTTCGTTGGTGAATGCCGTTCCGAAACGTTCGTTAAATGCTTTTACAATATTTGAGAGTAACTCTAATTCAGGTTCAGCAACTCCGCTTCCCATTTCTGATGAAGGCATCAACTCTTCACCTTGTTGTATTGTAATGTTAAACTCTCCTAGTTTTTGTAAACGGTAACTATCTAAGTCAATGGCGTCCAAAACGCCTTGGGCAAGATCTTCTCCGTGTTCCTTTTGAATTTTGTTCTGCAAGTGTTTCAGGAAAATATATAGCCGCTCTAAATACGGATTAGTAAACGGAACGATTTGAGCCAAGAACACATACAAACGAACATAAGATTTACATTTTGTTCTGAAATCTTCCTGTGATTTTTCGTCCAGCGTTGTTCTGAAAATATTGGCTGCCACATCTAAAATGATGTGCAATTGGTCCACCGGAACATTCTGAACGATTTTGTCTGAAAACTCTTGAACTTGTGCATTGGTGTAGACCTGATAAGCATCTAAAGCAGTTTGCAGGTCGAACAATTTATTTGGGTCAGTTGCTTCGCCTAAAATAGTCGTTTCGTAATATGGCTCGAACGCGTTTTTAATTTCATCAGTTGAGTTGGCAAAATCCATTACAGATGTGTCTGTTTTGCCTGATTTAGTTCTGTTAAGCCGTGAGAGAGTTTGCACTGCACTAACGCCACCTAATTTCTTGTCCACATACATCGTATGCAAAAGCGGTTGGTCAAACCCTGTTTGATATTTATTTGCAACAATCAAAAAGCGATTGTTGGCTTTCTTAAATTCATCAGGAATAGAAGCACTCGAAAAACCATTCAATGATGACTCTGTTTGTCCGTCTACTTCCCCTGAAAAAGCTACTATTGCGATGAATGGAATGCTGTTCTCTTTTAAGTATATGTCAAATGCCTTTTTATATTTAACCGCATTTCTTCTACTGCTAGTAACTATCATCGCTTTGGCAAGGCCGTTGATTTTCTTTTTGCCAACGACTGAACTCATAAAATGCTCAACCATTACAGCCGTTTTTCGGGCTATGTTCAGTTCATGGCTTTCTACATAAATTCTAAGTTTCTTTTGCGCTTTCTTTTTGTCGTAGAGTGGGTCATCTTCTATCTTTTTTAGTAGGGCAAAATGACTGTTGTAAGTGGTGTAATTCAAAAGCACATCTTCAATAAAATGTTCCTGGATAGCTTGTTTCATCGAATACAAATGAAAAACACGGGCCTTGTCTTTGTCACTGACTTTAAACTTTACACCAAACAGTTCAAGAGTTTTTTGTTTGGGTGTGGCCGTAAAGGCAAAGTAGCTGGCATTGGTAAGCATTTTTCGGCTTTGCACAATGTCAACTACTAAATCTTCAGAAGTGAGTTCATCGTGCTGGCCTTTGTCCATAAATATAAACTCATCATCATCCACCTGAATTCTTTCAAAATCTTTACTTAATGTAGCATTCAGTTTTCCTGCGGTGTTGCCGCTTTGACTACTATGTGCTTCATCTATAATGATTGCAAACTTGTTGCCTGGCAAATCACCAATATCATTTACGATATGTGGAAACTTTTGAATGGTGGTAATGATGATTTTTTTACCTTCTTCCAGTGCTTCCTTCAGGTGTTTGGATCCTTTGTCAATATGTTCTACTAAGCCAGAAACCTGCTCAAATTGCTTGATGTTGCGTTGTATTTGTGAATCCAACACAATACGATCGGTTACTACAATTACAGAATCAAAAACGGCTTTGGTATTGGTTTTATCAAATAAGCCAACTAATTGATGAGCAAGCCAACTTATGGAATTACTTTTTCCTGAACCTGCAGAATGTTGAATCAAATATCGTTTTCCTGCTCCATTCGCTTTGGCGTCCGCCAATAGGCTACGTACCGAATCCAACTGGTGGTAACGAGGGAAGATCATCTTCTTTACTTTCTCTTTCTTGATTTTTCCATCGGGGAAAATCTTTTCCGATTCTTCTTCTATCAGTTGAACATAATTTTGGATAATGTTCGTAATGCTTTCTTTCGTTAAAATATCTTTCCATAGATAATCCGTTTTCATACCTGACGGATTGGGGGGGTTACCTGCCCCGTTATCGTTGCCTTTATTGAAGGGTAGAAAGAGTGAGTTTTCACCTTTCAGGTGGGTACACATCCAAACTTGTTCTGTATCTACCGCAAAATGCACCAGGCATCGGGCAAGACGAAATAATTCTTCTTTAGGGTCACGGGTGGTTTTGTATTGCTTAATGGCATCTTTTACATTCTGCTTGGTGAGTTCGTTTTTCAGTTCAAACGTGGTCAACGGCAAACCATTAATGAATACTATAAGGTCAAGCGATTTTTCGTTTTGGTTGCTGAAATGGACTTGACGCGTTACCGAAAAAATATTCTTTTCAAATAGCTCTGCGTCTTTCGGGTTAAAATTTGAAACAGGTTTGTCGTAAAACAACTTTAATTTGATACCTGTGTTGCCATCTGTTATACCAGTGCGCAAAAGGTTAATGATGCCACCCAGGCATTTTTCATTTACAACTGTTTCGTCTTTTATTTTTCGGTTGATCAGATATAAAATGCGTTGTCTAAAATTGTTACCGTGACTCTGCTTAAGCTTAGCAACTTCTTTGGGCTGGGTGTGGTTCAGAAATTTAAAAAGTAATTCTTCATCCACACACTCGATGCGATTGTATTGGTCGAAGTGGCGTTCTTCAAAACCATTCACCAAACATAAATGCTGTGTGATGTGAGCTTCTAATCCTTTTTCGGTAGTATCCGTGCTCATACGAGTTGATTATTACTTACGAAGCGATTAAAGAATGAGATGATATCTTGGCATTTTGCGCTTTCAATAACCTTAGCCAAAGTTAAATAGTCACTATCGCTAATATATGCAGAATTCGGTTTGCCTGAGCGTTGAAGTTGACCAGTTATACCAATCAATGATTTTGCCATGTCAAAATCAGTTTCCTTTCCTCGGGTACTTCTTGTCTCAGTAACTCTACCATTTAGAGCAATGGATAGTTTAAGAGGATATATTCGTGCTGGATCATGATTCGTATTCAAGTAATTTTCAGCGTTTTCAAATATTGTTTCATTTGAAGCCTTGAGCAGTGGGATTAGAACGTCTTCTAGTTTTCCGGTATTATTATCAGTCCCTGTGAATATGTAAGCCCCAATCCTAATCCCTTCAAAGAGATCAAAAGATCCATTAGTAGGAATTGCACCAGCTGGCATGGTGGTCAATATTTCCTGAATTTCCCTACGAACTTCAGTTAACCTCATATCAACGCCCTTTGTGTCAGAATCAAAAAAATAAAGAATTGATAGCTCTGTTCCTAATGGAAGACGACCTTTAGCTATTTCTCCTGGTTCGCGAATGTTTAAGCGAATATTTTGCAAGATACTTTTTCTAGCCTCGGCCTTCCCATCTCCACCCATAGAATACAGAAACACGTAGCATTCTTCATTTTGAACAGTATTCAGTGGTAGAAGGCTATGCCTGATTTCCCTTAGGTTCAAATCTTCAACATTTGCTTTTGCTACTTCCTGCTCCATGAGTTTACTCATAGGAGGTGGAAACTCACGAATTTTTTTTCCTTCATTACTTCTAAACCCGTTGCATTTCAGAATCTTCATAATGAACGCAACATCGTGTGGGCCTTCGCAAAGGGCTATTATTATTTGTTTGTTCATCATTATCTTATGTCAATGTTTATTGACTCTACTAGTTGCTTTAATTTATTTCCTGGTAAAAAGTTGCATTCAATTTTACCTTCAATATTTTCTTCCAAAGAGTAGGCGGTCAATTCATCATCAGGGTATTCATTTTCTACAAAAGCATCAATACACTCTTTGCTATGTGTTGATAGAAACACTTGGACATTAAATTCTTTGGCTGTTTGTTGAATAAATTCAGTGAATTTGACAAGCAAGGTCTTATGTAAAGCGCTGTCAATTTCGTCAATACATAAAACTCCATTTTGGCAGTATCCCAACAATAAGGCTATTTCAAACACCCTTTGAAGACCTTCTCCGTACTCAGTAATATCCAAAACGTCTTCTCTTGAAGTTGAAGTCACTCTAAACCTGTAAACTCCTTGATCATTCACCAAATCGATTTTTGTGATTGTATTATCTAGAAACTCATTTATAAAGGAGATAACCTTATCGAAATATTTATTTTCGATAGCCTGCTGATGAGCCTGTTGCACTAGTTGCTCATTGTGACGATAAGGGCTTGTAAATGCTGCATTGCATAAAATCTGTGTTCTTGAATAACGGTAATCTGGTGCTTTATTAGAAAACAAATGCATCGTACTTTTCAAGTCAACATTGCCAATTTGCGATTCTATCACTAAGGAGCTCAAGTAACCAGTTTTATCAATGTCATCATCCGTTTCCTCTTTGGAGATGAATAGATTTGTTTCAGCATCGTTAAAGCGACCGTTAATTTCTATTGTGCTCTTAAAATATTTATCAATCCACTTAGAGTTAAAATCGCTAAAAAACTTCCCTCGGTATCTAGCTAAATCAATATAGGCATTCAAGTTATTTGCTTGAGTAAGTAAATAGAATGTTTCTAAGATTGTTGTTTTGCCTTTATTATTGCCGCCTGCAAAAATGTTTACTCTATTTATGTGGCTAATTGATAAATCAGCAAATTTTCGATAAGACGATATTTTAATATCCGTAAAATGTATATTAATTGATTTAAAG
Organism: Cyclobacteriaceae bacterium; assembly: GCA_013140555.1. Classification (GTDB taxonomy): domain Bacteria; phylum Bacteroidota; class Bacteroidia; order Cytophagales; family Cyclobacteriaceae; genus ELB16-189. Next base: position 6,722 of record JABFSO010000147.1, read on the forward strand.
AAAGCCAATACCTTTCTCTCTTCCGTTTGAATCTTCGCAAGACTTATAGGCAATAGACTGTCAATGCTTTCTTTAATATTTCTTAGTTCCTCTAAATCACCCGATGTAATCAAGTCCTTAAAATTATAAGCCAACTGAGTACCTTCTTTTATTGTACTTAAGGCCCCCTGGAGCTTTGATTCACCAACGGCTTTACTAAAGGTATAAGCCTTTGTTAAATCTCCAGTATCTTCCATTATCCTTAGTGCATTTTCGTCATACACAATTTGTTCAAGCGTCTTTATTTGCCTATACTGATTAATAATTGGCTCTCTGGAATTTTTGGTTTTTCTTCTCGTATCACCTTCTTCCTTTTCTTGGTCACCTTCATCTTCAATTGAAGAAAGCCAGTTAAACAGCCGCTCAACGTTTCTGATGTTCTCGGCCTCGTAATCGTCATCATTCCACTCTAGCCACTCTTTCAAGGTTGGAGAACCAACAATAGATTGAAAGATGTAGAACATGTCTGTTTTGAATTGGTCGCCATAGTCGCTAATCTTATACTCATTAATCAAGTACAAAGTTCTTCGGCTTCTCCTAAGAGTATATTTCGAAATGCCTAGCTTTTTGCACACATCATCCTCGGTAAGCTCATGTTTCTCTATTAGATCGTTCATCAATTGAGCCTCATTAACAGCGCTCCATCTTGTTTTGCCACTTATATGGTGTAATCCCATTGTGATTAAGTGCTGAACGGGATCTTCCTCATCAATAACAACAACAGGTATTGATTCAAACACACTGGGAACTACATTGCCAATATCATTGCCCCTATTGTATTCGTCCCATAAATACTTCAACGTAGAGGTTCTGCGATTTCCCTCTAATACCAAGTACTTATCATTCACTCTTTTGACTTGAATCTGTTCAATATCCAAAAAGCCATTTTCTTTGAAGCTAGTAATCAGGTCTTTAATATTCTCCTGATTTCGTCCCCATATAAAATTTAGTGTTCGCAATTGAATACGGGAGTCAGCTACTTGCTCATCAGACACAAATGTGTATTCAGGCCTGTCAATAAATCTATAGTTATTCGGATCCAGTATTATCTGGTCAATGTGAACTGTCTCGCGGTTGCTTATCATAATCTAAAGTTATTGTCATGTATCTACAATTTTATTTTCCCTGTTACGGCCTCAGCAATCATGGCTTCACGGTACTCTTTGATGAGTTCTATTTCGCGCTCGGCTTTACTGATGGCTATATCTAAAGTACGGGTTTCCGTCTTGATGTGTTTAATAATCTCTTGCTGTTCGTTTAAAGTTGGTGGATAGGGAAGGAATACGCTGTTTATATCATCATAGCTTAATCCGTGACGTGTAACGCCTTTTGCTGCTACTTCAAAATGACTGTTGATTTTCTTTGACTGAAACAAACGGAAAAGAAATTCACTCTCAACCAATTCTCTGTTTGGTTTGATGTGTGCCAAATGGTAAGCACAAACAACATTTTCTAAATCTTCTACTACCAATGCTGGAATAGCAATGTCGGCTGCTGTTTCAGAATCTTTGGTAATGATTACATCACCTTTTTCTACTGTAAAGCGTTTTATTTCGGCATCTGTTGCCGTTGCTATCATAAAATCAAAATCATTGGTGATGTATTCGTGTTTGTAAACATCAACATAGTTGCACAACCTTACTTGCTTTTCTTCTTTGTAGCTGTGTTTGTCAACTGTGCTGAAATTCACTTCTGCTATAAACTTTAACCTTCTTACTTCCCAATGTTTAGGAATTTTGCCCAACACGGTTTCTTTCATTTTCGCTTTTTCATCAATGCCTTTGGTTACTGCATTGGTAATAATGCTTTGCCTTTGCTCTTTCAGCAATTCAATGAAGCGTTGTTTGGATTGAATGAAACGAGTGATTTTGGTTGATTGCTCGTCAAGATAGTCAGCAATTATTTTTTGTTCTTCAAGTGGCGGATATGGTAAACAAATTTGATTTAAATCCCTTTGCGACATACTTGGAACAGCTGAACCATATTTATAGTAGTCAAACGGAATAGTCAAACAACAATAGAAAAAGAACCTTGGGTCAACGTTTTCTTTTATTTTGGTATAATAGGCAGTATCTACAGTCCAGAATGGTTCAGTTATATAGAAAGGATTATCAATAGTTCCTTTTCTTCCAAGTATTACAGATGGACCTTCATAAAGGAACTCATTTGTTTTACCCATTAAGCCGCCAGTTCCATAAATGGAGTATTTGCCGTTATCTTTTTCAATTCCTTTTTGGTCTTGACCACTTCCAATTACTGCAAAGTTTTTAAGACGTCTAAAATCCCAATGCTCTGGAATTTCGGGAACCCATTCATTTCCTGTCATTCTATATTTCACTACTGCTGCTATCATCCCACAATTTCTTTTAATAGGTTTTCGGTTTCGTGTTCAATGGCAAATAGGTCGGCAGCTATGTCGGCCTTATTGCGTGGCGGTTTGTATTGGTAAAAGTATTTGTTGAAGTTTATTTCATAGCCAATTTTTGCTTCGTCTTTGTTCCACCATGCATCACCGGCAAAAGGAATTACTTCCCGTTCAAAAAAAGTTTGTATATCTTCTTTCAAAGGTATGTTTTCATAATCTCTCAAAGCAGGGTCGCTTACATATTCTATGCTACTGTCTTTGTTTATCTTTTTTATTACCGGCACAGCTTTCGGGTCTGTCCAGCTTAATGAACCTAATAAATCTTTTTTGTCCTTGGGTGCCAGTTTTATATTTTGCTTTTTCAGTTCCTTGTCCAGCTTCTCTTCAAACGCATTAAAGTCATTATAAGGTTTGTCGCCAAATGTTTCAGCCAGTGTTTTCGCGTGGTTCATCAGGTCAATGTCTCGTTGCCACACAGTTGTATCGCAAAGTTGTCTTGCAATTTTCTGCTTCTTCTTTGGTAAAGACGCAAGAGTAATTTCTGCTTCTGCGTCTTCCGTTTCTTCTTCGCCATTTTCTTGCATAAAGTAATCGAGCAGCCATTGTTCCAGTTTGGCAATTGCTTTTTTGTCATACACTTCATTGCCAAATTCTTTGTAGAGTTCTTCTCGCAAAGCAGCGTTGTTGCTCACAAATCTAAGTGATGCCACTCCTTTAGCGGTAAACTGCACCATCAGGCGTAGTGGGCGGTGCACAATGATTTGAGCATAGCCAAACTCATTGTTTTCAAACAATTTACTGAACTCGGTTTCTTTAAAGTCCTGATACAGTTTGGTAATGTCGTTGATGTTGCGGGGCACTAACTCGTTGCGTTTGCTACCCAACGATTTTTTCATCTTGCCATAAAACTGATCGCCATTGGCATTTATGAGTTGCACTTTGCCTTTTCGGTGCTTCGGCTTGCGGTTGGTGATAATGAAAATGTATGTCGGAATGCCCGTGTTGTAAAAAATATCATTAGGAAGAGCGATGATGGCTTCCAGCATATCGCTTTCAATGATATGTCTTCGGATTTCGCTTTCCCCTTGTCCCGCATCGCCTGTAAACAATGCCGAACCATTGTGAACAGAAGCAATGCGGCTGCCTTGCTCGGTGTCTTTCATCTTGCTAAGCATATGCAACACAAACATCAATTGCCCGTCATTTACTCTTGTTACTGCGGGTTCGGCTGCGTGCTCATACTTTTGTTTGATCTGAAAACGCGGGTCAATTATTTTGCCTTTGTCGCCAACGCTTAATGCTTTTTTATCATCAGCCCAACTTGTTCCGTAAGGCGGATTAGTAAGCATAAAATCAAAGCGTAGTTCTTTCGGGAAACCGTATTGGCTCAATGTGCTACCATATACTATTTTTTCAGGGTCTTCACCTTTCAACAACATATCTGATTTTGATATGGCGTAAATGGTAGGTGTATTTTCCTGTCCATATACGTGAACGGTGGCTTTTGATTTTATTTCGCCCTCTTCATCGGTAATGTACTTTTTAGACTCGGTAAGCATGGCCCCTGAACCTGCACAAGGGTCATATATCAAAAATGTTCCACTTTGGATTTGCTCTTTCACGGGCAAAAACAAAACATGTGTCATCAGTTCAATAATTTCACGGGGTGTAAAATGTCGTCCTGCTTCGGCATTGGTGGCTTCATTAAACCTGCGAAGCAAATCTTCAAACACATAACCCATTGCCAGTGGCGGTAAACTCTCGGGGCGCAAATCAATTTTGGGCGAAACAAATTTCTCTATGGTAGAGAACAGTTTGCCCGATTCGTCCAAGGTTTCCAGTTCATTACGAAATTTAAACTTGCTGATTATGTCCTGTACGTTATTCGAAAAGCCGTTCAAGTAGTTTTCAAAATTACTGCGAAGATTTTTCGGGTCGTCCAATAGCTTTTTCAAGGTATAGGGCGAAGTATTGTAAAATGCCTGTCCGCTGCCGTTTTGCCTGCTCGTAAGTAATGCCGTCAGGTCGTTTAGTTTGTCTTTATACTTTTCGTGTGTTTCCAACACCTTATCTTTGGTTGGCTCCAACACCGCATCCAAACGCCTGATAACAGTCATTGGGAGAATAACATCTTTGTATTTACTCGGCTCATAAGTGTTAATCAATATCTGGTCTGCAACCGAGTATATAAAGTTGATAAGCGGCTGAAGTGATTGGGTATTTAAACTCATTTATCGTTTTCTATAATTACGTGAATAATTAATTCAACCAAATACTGTTTTTAATTTGTTTGTACATCATTTTGAAGATTGTATAGCATTGTAAATAGCTGATAATCTGGGATTCCATTCTTTTAAGTTAACAACCCTAAATTTCGGCTATCCCTCCCACTCCACCAAAAAAAGTCTTGTCGCAAAATCTCTACAAGATCGTGTCGTTTTTTAATGACAAGAAAGTCCAAGATTTTGTTAGCTTATGCGCGAACAGTAGGACTTTGGGATTAGGACTTGGGACTTGGGGGGTGCGTGTTGCGAGACGGGCGTGGTCAGTAGTCATTAGTCAATAGTCATTGGGGATTAGGACTTGGGACTTGGGACTTGGGAGGTCTCGAAACGCTTAGTTTAAAAAGAATTCAGAAGATTCAATCCAGAAGTCGGAATGGCTACAAGTTACTGGTTGCTGGTTACTGGTTACTGGTTACTGGTTGCTGGTAGCTTGGGTTTCGAAACACTGCTTGTTGTCCTTCGGGGTTTATCTGCGACCACCCCGCCATGCGGGCACCCCTCCTTACCAGGGAGTAAATAAAAAAGGTCTACTCGTCCGGTGGGTGGACGAAGTAGACCTGATAAACAGTTGGGCCTACTTTTTCTTCTTCGGCTGATCTTTAAAAGGAATACCCGATACTTTTTTAAACTCAGGGCTTGATGCCTTGAAAGCAGACTGGACGTAGCTCTTTACAGCTTTGGTGCAAGGCACCAATCCGGTTGGCGGTGCAAAGAAAAGTTTGTCGCGAGCAATGAGTGCACTGGAGTAAGCTGCCTCCGTCATACTAACCGCATCGTTTCTAGCTTCTAATTCGCTCACCATTGCTTGGAGGGATTCTAGCTTTAGGTTCGGTTCGTTGGTTTGGTAGTTGGGTTCACCTTCCAGAAAGGTAACAAGCTCAGCAAAGTTGTCTTGTTTACGATCGAAGCTTGTCTGTGTGGTGGAGTTGGTTCTGGCTGCCGGTTCTGCGGGTGCATCTGGCGACTCGGGAGCGCTGGGTTCCGGGGTAGCTCGATTACCTCTGAATTTATTGACCATCGATTCAAACTTCTCGACTTTTCCCGGCATGATATCGCTCGAGCCCACCGCCCCTACGATACATGTTACAAATGCTTCCAACTCATAAAACACGCGCTGGCGCATTTTTTGAGCATTAGACATTTCGCTCGCTGCTTGGTCTACCGCTTTCAATGAAAGTTTGATTTTCTCGAACAAGGCCTTTAAGTTTTCCAGCTTAATGGAGAACTTAACAGGGTTGTACGCTGCCCCGAAGGAGATGATAAAATCGATCAGGGTTTTGAAGTTGCGTACGTTTACAGGGTAACCAGAATCATTTTGTTTTTTCATAAGATTGAATTTTAAATTTGGAAAAACATTTACATATCTCGTGCCAAACTTAAAAACGCTGTATTTAAAGAAATTAACCAGTTTGCGTTGCGGAGAAGGAGCTCAACTAACG
>JABFSO010000495.1 GCA_013140555.1 Cyclobacteriaceae bacterium
AGCTCCAACAAGTGGGTATGAGAATCCGCCTTTCGTAAATTCATCGGTGGTCCAATCCTTCACCAGCGAAATAATGTTGCTGTCGTTGCTCACATTATTTAAATCTCTTCGGATGTATTTAGTGCCATCTCCATTATAGATCGCATCTAGCTCAGCCAACACGGCCAATGTTTTATCATAGTCAGAGAGCGCAGAAAGCTCTTGCGCTTTTTGTCCGTAAACCGTGAGCGACATGGTGCGGAAATATTTGCTTCGATTTACACCCGAGTTGAAATATTGGGGAATGGTGGTACCACCCCAAATGAAACTCGAATCCAATCCCCAGAAATTACTTTTGAAATCCAATACCAAACGCACAGCCGCATCCATTCCAAATTTGCTTATCGCACCGGTTGTTGCTGACGGCAGGGCAGGGGTGAATGTAATTCCACCCTCTTTCAGAATAGCGAGGGGAACTGTAATAATAATCTTGGTGGCTGTGTATGATTTGTTGTTGCTGTCGGTAACCGTAATCACATTGCTACTCCAGTCAATCTTTTTTACAACCGTATTGTATTTTATTTCCGGCAAAATTCCATTGAAGCGCGATACTAAAATATCTTGCCAAGGATTGGAGAATGTGGTGAGTTGTTTTTGATCGTGTGTGATCAGTTTTAATGATTCTGCTAATCCTTTCGCACCAATTTTATCCGCTTGCGAGCCGTAAAAATTTCCGGCTTGCGAGTTTAGCAAAGCCTGCGCCCTGCTGGAAACACCCGCAGCATTTATAATAGAAGCTGAAGAAGTATTATCGGGCAATGTAGAAAGAAAATTTTGAACGGCCAGGTAATCGGCATCGGCTGAAAGATCAGTCGCTTTTTTGGCAGAATTCTCAAGAACATACCGAGCAGCAGCCGAGTCTATTTCTTTGGTAATAATGCCCAGGTCGCTAATGATTTTTCCCCATGATGAATTCGATCCATAAATTACTTCAGCGCCCAATTCAATGGGAAAATCGGCCTGCGAGGCATTGCTGAATGTTTGATACTGCACATCGGTTTGGTTGCGTAGCGAGCGCACACGACCTCCCGGTTGCGAGGCAGCCTCGAGCACTGTTACTCGAATTCCTTTTACACGCAAAATATCAGCCGCATATAAACCGGCAGCACCCGCACCAATAACAATTACATTGCCACTGTAGGGAACTTCCGGACCCGGATCATCTTTTTGGCAGCTTGCCAAAAATCCGGGCATCACCATGCCGGCTGTTAAACCAATGCCTAAATGCTCAAGTGCTTTTCTTCTTTTCATTCAATTCGAAAGATAAATAAATTTAATGGGTGTGAGTAGATTCCGCCCTGATTGCATAATAATTGATGGTTTATACTTGCTTATTATCTATTTTGGAGAGAAAAAGAGTATGGCATTTTTACCCAATGCAACCACAACCATCAAAAAAGTCTGTGTCATCGGCCCAGAGTGTACCGGCAAAACAGATCTTTCCAAATACCTGGCCGACTACTTTAAAACGGCTTGGGTAGAAGAATATGCGCGTGCATACCTGAATAAGTTAGGCAAACCCTACACACAAGCCGATCTGACAAAAATTGCGCACGGACAGTTGCGCATGGAGCAAGAATGGCTTATTGGCGCTAATAAGGTGTTGATTTGTGATACCAATCTGATCGTGATCAAAGTGTGGAGCGAACATAAATATGGCAACTGCGATTCGGAAATTTTAGAGCGCATGCATGACCAAAAGTATGATCTCTATTTACTCACCAACATTGACGTGCCCTGGGAAAATGATCCGCAACGCGAGCACCCCGATAAACGCGAGCACTTTCTGGAAATCTATCGCAATGAGTTGGCGCAAACCGGAATCCCCACCGTAGAGATTTCCGGTGATCGCGAGACGCGAAGAAAAAAATCAGTGGAGGCGGTACAAGCCATTTTAAATTAGCATAGCATTTTGTAATTACCCATGAGTAATCCCTACGCGGCTCTGCAAGTAAGAGATTTTCGATTTTTTGTTTTCGCCCGATTGTTCATTACCCTCGCCATTATGATTCAGGCCGTGGTAGTTGGGTGGCAGGTATATGAAATCACCAAAGATGCACTCTCACTTGGATTGATTGGTTTGGCAGAAGCTATTCCGGCCATCACCGTATCATTGTATGCCGGGCATTTGGCCGATGTGGTAGAGCGCAAGAAAATAATCGTAGTTTGTCTAAGTACTTTGGCGGTGTGCTCAATAGTGCTGCTATACTTCACCACAAACACCGGAGCATTTATATTGGCCAATGGAGCCTTCCCGATTTACACAGTCATTTTTGTGAGTGGCATTGCCCGTGGCTTTTTATCACCGGCCAGCTTTTCGTTTATGCCCCAATTGATCAGCCGCGATTTATATCAAAATGCGATTGTATGGAATAGCACCTTGTGGGAAGGTGCCTCAGTAGGTGGGCCGATTATTGGTGGTTTGGTGTATGGATTTTTTGACATCACCGCAGCTTATTCGGTAGACGTAGCCTTGATGCTGCTCGGGCTTACCTGTATTGTGCTCATACCCAATCGCGAGTTGCCACCGGTCAGTGAAGAGCAAAGCATTTTCGCCAAGATCAAAGCCGGAATACAATTTGTGTTCAAAAATCAGATTATCCTCAGCGCCATTTCATTGGATCTATTTGCCGTATTGTTTGGTGGAGCCGTAGCACTGTTGCCCATTTTTGCCGATGATATTTTGCACGTAGGCAAAGAAGGTCTGGGCTTCCTCCGATCGGCACAAGGCATTGGCGCGGTGCTCATGGCCGTTTACATTACACGCAATCCCATCCGAAAAAACATTGGCAAGATATTGCTGTGGTGCGTGGCTGGCTTTGGCGTGTGTATGATTGGCTTTGGGTTATCCACCGTCTTTTGGCTGTCGATGGGCTTGTTGATTTTAAGCGGCATGTTTGATTGCGTAAGCGTGATCGTTCGCAGCACCCTCATCCACACCCTCACACCAGAAAACATGAAAGGCCGCGTGTCGGCAGTGAATAGCATCTTCATCGGATCTTCCAACGAGATTGGTTCTTTCGAATCCGGTGTGGCCGCCCGACTCATGAAAGTAGTGCCATCGGTCATCTTCGGTGGACTGATGACACTGGGTGTAGTGGGCATTACCGCTTGGAAAGCTGATAAGCTGAGGGCGCTGGATAAGGTGGGGTGAGTAGGTGTATTACTCGATAATTCTACTTCAATTTTTTCTTTTTTGGTTTTCCTGTCAAAATATTTTTTGGCGGTTCGGCCTTGGGTGATGGTATTCACTGAATTATCCGCAGTAGAGTTTGCACACTCGCCACATCGGGTTCCCGTATTTTCCAATCTGTAGCCTTCATATTCAACTGAAGACAAATTGTCTACCGTTCCATAACAAGATTCTTTTTATCAGCATACCCCATTTATGGGGTATTGACTTAATCTAATCGAATCAGTTAGTACTTTTCCATTCAACTAATTAGCGAATAACTACTGATACCATAAGCAGGTTAAGAGCATGGAATTAACCTCTTGATGTTGATTAAGTAGTTATGCAAGCGAAGAATATTACAACTGACACTATTAACCGAAATTCTTTATCAAACCATATTTATAAATGAAAACAAATAAATTCATTCTCTTTTGGATTTGTCTATTGGTAGGTTTCTCATGCCAAGATGAATCGGTTCAACAACCCATTTCAGAGTTTAAAAATATTATTGATCAATTCACTACGGTTATTAAGAGCAATAACGAAGCGTATGCTTCGCAAATTAATGAACTGGAAAAGGCAATTGATTTCCGCTCAATAAAGAAGTACGATTTGCGCACAACTGAAAAATTGTTGATCGCCAATCTGACAAAGCTGAATAAGTTTGCTCATGCGGATCAACTGCGTGCTATCTTTTTTATCAACAACAACCAGATAGTAAGATCGCAGATTGTTGTGTTAGAGAACGAAGGAAACTTTGATGCCAATCAGTTAATCACGAATACTCTTGACATGAAGCCATTAACTGGCTACACAGGCAAGATTTCATTCTATAGTATATTTCAGATGATTCAACTCGCATCAACTTTCAACAACGGCAGGCTGACAGAAAACAGCGCAGCTCGCAAAATAGCCAGTGTTGCCAATAAGGCGGGTAAAACAAATACGTGTATAGATTGGTACTTGATAACTACCTATCACTACGAAGGTGGTGCTACACAAACCGTAGAGGTTTATTTGTTTACCTCTTGCGATGAACCTTGTGGCTTGGCTGGTGCGCGTACGAATTGTGGTGGAGGAGGCGGTGGAGGTAGTAATCCATCGAGCACCCAATTTCCGCCAAACCCATTGGACGGTGATATTTATGAAACCACGGATGCTGCTGGATTTTATACGAAGTATGTTTATGATGCTACACGAATGATTTGGGTAGGTGTAGAGCGTATTTTGCCCGGTTTTGTATTGCAAGAAAACCCTTCAGCTTATCCTTTCCTGCAAAGTATCCGGTGGCCGGTCGATGGTCAAAAGGTGACAGGGCCGGATAATATGGTTTATATGTATAATGGAAGTTCTGGAAGTTGGGTGGGTGAGTTAATAGATTTTTATCTCACAAATTTGTCAGGAAATAAGCCAATTTCAGAGTTTGAAGATAAGTGTATTGGTCTACAAAGTATTTGGGACAATTATCCCAATAATGAAGTATACGGCTTTATAACAACTGATGGGAAATTACTTGTTACCAATGTTTTGCCCATTAATGGTGGTAGTGCATCGGGGCCATACACATACAATGGCACTACTTATTATCCATATCCATCATCACAGGGTCCACCCATTGGAAACTATACAGGCATGATACAAACCGCTGGATATTATCTCATTCCCATTGTAGCAAGTGTTCACACTCATACTCCATGTCGAACCGATGGTACCAATGGAGTTTCACATAATATCGGAGATGATGACGCTAATTTTGCTGCTAGTCACCCATCAATCAATCACTGGGTTATAGGTTGCAATGCCATTGCTCAATATGATAACAGAAGCTCAAATTTTTTTAATTTAAAATCGGGGAAAATTTCGTCAAATTGTGGGGTTGTTAAATAATCAAGATATGCGGAAAATTACCTTGACCTTGGGCTTTATGGTGACAGTTACTTTCGCCTGTTACACTCAGAGTGTTTCAAGAGTGGATTTGAAAGAAAAATTTTTGCTGAGCTATATCGAAGAATTTATTCAGAAGCAATCTCTGTCAGATTCACTTTTTAGAAAAGGACTTGGCTTTATTTCATTGACCGTAAAACCACATTCCAGTAAAAGTGACACAGTACGAGAATATCATCTTAACACGTATTACTATGATTTGAAAAAAACAGGGCTTTATCCACCCTGTTATACTATCCTAATGGGTAGATTGGTTTGTATCTATTTTCCTCAATTGAGCGAGGTTGTCAATCTAAGTTCGAAGGATAAGAAGAAATTTGACCGATTATTAGAAAGTTTTTTACCGAAAAAGCAAACAATCAGATTTACCACAAAGGATGGAAAAAAAGTGGTCGATAAATCATTTAGAAATGAAATAGTCACCATTGATGGAGGTAAAATAATTTATCTTTTCAAAGACGGTTCTACATCAATGATAGATAAGTCATACTAGGTTAAACCTATCGCTATTTTTGAAACGTTCATCTAAGATATGGTAGTTAGGCTTTCTTTAAAGGCACATTAATAATATTCAATTTATAAAGCCTACTCCACGTGATAAATCTTGCCCTTTTTGAAGAATTACGATCAGATATATACAAATATTATCCTATTGGTGTGCCAAGGCTAAAGACCAGTCAAGAAGATGCTATCAGAGAAAAAATTGTAGAAAAAATGGAAGATCATAGTGAGGTTAACGTGCGTTGGAGAAAGGTTATAAACGAATTTGGTAAACTAGGCTTTAGTTTCGTAGAAAACATGTCTCCTATCGAATTCCCTAATTTGATGGCCTCGCTTGATTTAAATCACGAAGTAGAAGGGATAAGGATTAAAAAAAGCGTTGTGGTCTGCATTTCATTGCTGACCCCTCACTATACTTATTATTACGCTTATTCCCACCATGTGAAACTGGCCGTAGGGTATGCTCCATTAGGATCAGTTGTATTTTTGAATTCCAAGACCTATTCTTCTCTTAAGCCAGCTGTCAATTTGAGTTCAATAGCTTCACCAATAGAAATCTATTTCACTGGTTATAAGTTCGTAGATCATTATTCACTAATGATCAATAAAATACTGGGTGGCTTGCCTTATGGTTTTGATCGGGATAGTATACCTTCAGAATATAGCTACTATCAATTTCTATTTGATAGCGAGCAACCACAAAACATAGTCGATTAGAATAATGATGCAGAAAAGCGTGAATCGAGAATTTATAACATTTCTAATTTGCTTTATCACTTTGTTAGGGAGTAGCAAATGTTCTTTTGCACAAACAGAATGTAAACCAACGGAAGAATTTGAAGTGGGAGATACGGCTACCTATAAATTCAGACTTTTACCTATACTCAAATGCGAAACCCTCAAAAAACTCGCAATTAGAATTACAGAAAACAGGGGGTGGGTAGTATTTTCATCACTTCAGGGCATCGACCAAGGCTTTAGATATTCCAACAAAGTAAAGCTGGGTTTCTTATCGGAAGATATTGCAATTGCAAAAAACCTGGAATCATTAGAAATATCCGAACTAGGAATAGATCAGTTACCAAATGGTATCATAAATCTTTCAAACCTTGAGGTGCTTGATATTAGTTTTAACCGTCTTGATATCGCTAAAGAATTGCCTAAAATTCTCTCCCTGAGTAATCTTAAAACACTAAAAATGTATGGCAGTAAATTTTCAGAAACAGAGCTGTATGAAATCAAAAATAAATTACCTCAAATAAAAATTCTTTATTCGCCAGACCATTTATTGGAAGAGTCTAAAGCGCTAAGAGAAAATAAAAAGTGAATGGTTAGCCGCGCCAATATCAACAGAATATTAAAACTTTCAACTGCTATATCCTATTGCCTCATTCAAATTGGTGGTGATCCTTCAGTTCGGGCATCTCCATGAGTTGCTCTAATACGGAAAAAGTGTGGGATTCGACTGTCTCAAGGTGTAACATCTGAAATCGGATATAGGCCTGTCAATTACGGCACTCGCTAAATACAATGTAGTCATTGGAAGGAATTTTGCATTTAACAAAGCTTCACGCACTTTGTCATCGCCATAGTATCTTCGGCAATTACGAATATCCTCTACATCGCCCCATTCGAATACCCGCTCAATCACGAAGTTGGCTTTCACATCGTAGTCAATGGTTTCAAACACCACATCCCAAAAAATGCGTCTGTTGAATACAGGTTTGATTTTAATTGTCTCCATTCCTTCCATCCATCAATATACTTTTGAAGCGATCCGTCAAAGATCAAATAAAGCGGTTTGTTAAACTTGGTCAAAGATACATATAGAAAAGCCCCGTTTCAGTAGGCTGTTCATCGCTCACTCTTCCCCATAATTTTCCAAAAAGGGTTTTTTTCGCAAAGTATAATTGGTAGTTTTGCAGTCCAATTAAAAGCCTTTGTTCTGACTGCGATGAAAAAGCCCTTTTTGATACAAAAAACCGCCTTTTTGACCCTCTTTTTCGTTGCATTTGCCAGCTTTTTAAGCCCGACATTTGCCTCCGGCTCAGAAACAGAAGGTGCAGAGCCGAAGAAGTTCAATCCGAACGAGGTAATCCTGCATCACGTGGTAGACGATCACCAATGGCATTTCACCGATCATCTGGTTTTGCCGCTGCCTATCATCGTTTATTCTTCTGAAAAAGGACTGGAAATGTTCCTTTCTTCCCGCTTTTTTGACGAACACCACAACCCCGTAGAATACAACGGATATAAACTCGAGCATAACCACATTTACCTAACCGAAAGCGGAAAGGGTGTTTTTGACCTTTCCATCACTAAAAATGTGGCCATGTTATTTATCAATGCCACATTATTATTGCTCATCTTGACAGCCGTTGCTAGATCAGCTAAAAACAGAACCGGCAAAGCTCCTAAAGGCATTCAGTCATTCATCGAACCTATTGTCATTTTCGTGCGCGATGAGATTGTGAAGCCAAACATTGGCCACCACTACGAAAAGTTTTTGCCTTATCTGCTCACACTGTTCTTTTTTGTCCTTTTCGGAAACCTGTTGGGTCTTTTACCCGGCTCGGGTAACCTTACCGGAAACATCGCGGTAACGCTAGTGTTGGCCGTATTGACCTTTCTTATAACCAACTTCAGCGGAAATAAAAATTACTGGTCGCACATCTTCTGGACACCCGGTGTACCACTCGCATTGCGCCCTATTATTTTACCGGTAGAATTGATCGGACTTTTTACCAAGCCATTCTCTTTAACCATTCGTTTGTTTGTGGCGATTACCGCAGGCCACATTGTGTTGTTGAGTTTGATCTGCCTCACGTTCATCTTTCAGAGTTATGTGGTGGGTGTGGGTGTTTCCATTGCGGTGATATTTATCAACTTGATTGAATTATTAGTGGCAGGTATTCAGGCGTATGTATTTACGCTGTTTACCGCATTGTACATTGGCATGGCCACTGCCGATGACCATCACTAAGATGGGCTGATTTGAATTTTTTGTTTCACTTAAATTTATAAACTATGTTGTTCTCTTTAATTCTTGATGCAAGTTTAGCAGTAATGGGTGCGGGTATCGGAGCTGGTCTTGTTGCAATTGGCGCAGGTATCGGTGTAGGCCGCATTGGAGGTTCTGCTATGGACGCAATTGCACGTCAGCCTGAAGCTTCTGGTAAAATCCAGGGAGCTATGCTGGTAATTGCCGCCCTTGTGGAGGTAGCAGCGCTTTTCGGACTCGTTATCTGTCTTTTGATCGCGAATCAGTAAGCAAAAAAATTAGAAGAACTTGTTTTGGCAATCGGCCTAGCGAGTTCTTCTTTTTAAACTTCAAGAGAAACAAAAAAAGAGATTGGATTTTTAAAACAGTAAGCTCATGGATTTATTATCACCCGGCTCAGGACTCATCGTTTGGCAATTTGTCATCTTCGTAGGTTTATTCTTCCTATTGAAGGCGTATGCGTGGAAACCAATTTTGGCGTCTTTGAAAGAACGCGAAGAGTCTATCCAAAGTGCGTTGGATTCTGCTGAAAAAGCAAAAGCAGAAATGGCTTCATTGAAGTCTGACAACGAAAAATTATTGAAGGAAGCACGCGAAGAGCGCGATCGCATTTTGCGCGATGCACGCGAAGCAGCTGCTCGCCTGCACGATGAAGCACAAGCTGGTGCCAAGAAAAATGCCGATCGTATCATCGAAGATGCGAAAGCCATCATCCACACCGAAAAGCAAGCGGCTTTGCGTGATGTAAAAGCGCAGGTAGCTTTGTTTTCATTAGAGATTTCAGAAAAGTTGATCAAGAAAAACTTGTCAGACGACAAGCAGCAAAAAGATTTGATCGACACTTATATTAAAGACCTTAAGCTGAATTAAATCATGGCCGATTCACGAGTAGCATCGCGGTACGTAAAATCTCTGTTGGGTCTTGCTGAAGAACAAGGCGCGCTGGAGGCGGTAAATGCCGATATGCAATTATTTGCCAGTGTGTGTACGTCCAACAAAGACTTCACACGCATGTTGAAAAGCCCTGTTATTCGCCACGATAAAAAGTTGGCGATTCTCGAAGCCATCTTCCAGGGGAAAGTCAACAAGTTGACAATGGCGATCATCTCCATGTTGACTCGTAAGAATCGCGAACCATTGTTGCCTGCCATTGCCGTGGAATTCCACAACGCATATAATGTGAACAAAGGCATTCAGAAAGCTTCTGTTTCCACCACATTTGCATTGGATGCTAAGATGAAGGCAGAAATTGAAGCGCTGGTGAAGAAGATCAGCGGCAAAACAGATATCGAGTTGCAACAAAAAATCAATCCGGATTTGATTGGTGGTTTTGTGTTGCACGTAGGCGATAAGCAAATCGATGCTTCCATCAAGAGCAAGTTGAAAGCCTTGAAAACGAAGTTTAGCGAGAACCCTTACATCAAAGATTTTTAATAGTTAGTAGAAAATAACGAATCACAATTAACGAATAACCATATCATGGCAGAAATCAGACCCGAAGAAATTTCATCCATATTGCGCGAGCAGTTGTCGCAATCACGCACCGATGCAGAGTTAGAAGAGGTTGGTACCGTTCTAACCGTAGGTGATGGTGTTGCCCGTATCTATGGCCTTACACAGGCGCAGGCGGGTGAGTTGATTCAATTTGAAAATGGCTTGCGCGCCATGGTACTTAACCTCGAAGAAGACAACGTGGGTGCGGTACTTTTGGGTGAGTCTAAAGAAATTAAAGAAGGTGATACCGTAAAGCGCACCGGAAAAATTGCCTCTGTAAATGTAGGCGATGGTTTGTTGGGCCGCGTGGTAGATACACTAGCATCACCGATCGATGGTAAAGGACCGATCACCGGAGATTTGTATGATATGCCATTAGAGCGCAAAGCTCCGGGGGTAATCTTCCGTCAGCCGGTAAACGAGCCACTTCAAACTGGTATCAAAGCAATTGATGCGATGATTCCAATCGGTCGTGGTCAACGCGAGTTGATCATTGGCGACCGTCAAACTGGTAAGACCGCTGTGGCGATCGATACGATCATCAACCAAAAAGAATTCTACGAGCAAGGCAAGCCGGTATATTGTATTTATGTGGCTATCGGCCAAAAGGCTTCTACCGTTGCTGGTGTGGCAGCTACGCTCGAAAAAGCAGGTGCTATGCCTTATACAGTTATTGTTTCTGCCTCTGCAGCTGATCCTGCTCCGATGCAATTCTTCGCGCCATTCACCGGTGCATCGATTGGTGAGTTCTTCCGCGATACCGGTCGTCCTGCCTTGGTAATTTACGATGACCTTTCAAAGCAAGCCGTGGCTTACCGCGAAGTGTCGTTGTTGTTGAGAAGACCTCCGGGCCGCGAGGCATATCCTGGTGACGTATTCTATTTGCACTCACGCTTGCTTGAAAGAGCTGCGAAGGTGATCAACAACGATGAGATCGCAGCCAGAATGAATGACCTTCCTGCATCGATCAAGCATTTAGTGAAAGGTGGAGGTTCATTGACGGCTCTTCCGATCATTGAGACACAAGCAAATGACGTGTCTGCTTATATTCCTACCAACGTAATTTCGATTACAGATGGTCAGATCTTCTTGGAGACCAACCTTTTCAACTCCGGTATCCGTCCTGCGATCAACGTAGGTATTTCGGTATCACGTGTGGGAGGTTCTGCTCAGATCAAATCCATGAAGAAAGTAGCCGGTACATTAAAGTTGGATCAGGCGCAATTCCGCGAATTGGAAGCTTTCGCGAAGTTCGGTTCTGACTTGGATGCTGCTACAAAATTGGTGATTGAGCGTGGACGCAGAAACGTAGAAGTGTTGAAGCAGCCACAATATCAACCTGTACGCGTGGAAGAGCAGGTGGCAATCATCTTAGCTTCTACAAAAGGCTACACCGACAAAGTACCTGTAAACAAAATCAAAGAATTCGAAACTGAATTCATTGGTTTGTTGAAAGCACAATACAAGTCAGTATTGGATAACTTCCGTGCCGGTAAGTTTGAAGATGCCGATGCAGATACCGTGAAGAAAGTAGCGTTGGAGTTAGCTTCTAAATACTAGATTTGAAAATTTGAAGATTGGTCAATTTGGAAATGCTGAGCCTCGACTCAATCATATTTCAAAATTGACGATCTAAGAATAAAGGATAATAAACTATAGAATTGAAGTTTGTTTTCATTATCAAATTTTCAAGTTGATTAATTTTCAAATTGAATTATGGCCAGTTTAAAAGAAGTAAAGAGTCGCATTACCTCCGTAATGTCTACGCAACAGATTACCAAAGCCATGAAAATGGTGGCGGCAGCGAAGTTGCGTAAGTCGCAGGATAAAATCCAGCAGATGCGCCCGTTTGCTCAGAAGATGAATGCATTGTTGCAAAACTTATCTTCTGCAGGAACAGATGGCCAGGCTTGGTACAGCCAAATTCGTGAAGAGAAGAAAGTGTTGATTATTGCAGTGACTTCAGACCGTGGATTATGCGGATCATTTAACAGCTCTGTTTTCAAAGCCGTTGTGCGTTTGGTAGAAGAGAAATATTCGAAGCAAGCCAAGCAAGGAAATGTAACGTATTTGCCCATCGGAAAGAAAGCACTTGAGTTTTTTGAGAAGCGCAATCTTCCAACTAAGACAGACTTCTCTACATTGTTACAAACCATCACGTTTGATTCAGTAGCAAAGGCCGCTGAATTTGCGATGACATCTTTTGAGAAGGGAGAGTTCGATAAAGTAGAGATTGTGTACAATGAGTTCAAGAACGTAGCCACTCAAATTTTGCGTGTTGAGCAGTTCTTGCCCATTTTGCCATTGCCTGTTACTGCAACCTCAACTACACAGACGGACTATATCTATCAACCGAATCAGGAGGAGATTTTAGTGGGACTGATTCCGAAGTCATTGAAAGTGCAGTTGTACAAAGCTGTGTTGGATTCAAACGCCTCTGAAAACGGAGCGCGTATGACCGCGATGGATAAGGCAACCGAAAATGCAGGAGATTTATTAAAAGAATTGAAACTGACCTACAACCGCACACGTCAGGCAGCGATTACCAAAGAGATTTTGGAAATCGTGGCAGGAGCGGAAGCGTTGAAGTCAGCATAATAAGAATAGCTTTTAAAGGAAAAGCCGCTAGTGATAACACC
>JABFSO010000370.1 GCA_013140555.1 Cyclobacteriaceae bacterium
TGAAATTCGATCACACAAAACCCTACGAAGGCAACTTCTGGAAAAAAAATAAAATTGACTTAGTATTCGATTGGGTAGAGCGCGTAGACACTGAAACTAAATCACTCACGCTTCGAACAAAAGGCACACTCTCATACGATATCCTTATTATCGCATCAGGTGCAAAGCCAAATAAATTTGGATGGCCCGGTCAGGATTTGAAAGGCGTGCAAGGCCTCTATCACAAACAAGATCTGGAGTTGATGGAGCAAAATACAAAAGGCGTTCAGCATTCTGTTTTAGTAGGTGGCGGATTGATTGGTGTGGAAATGGCCGAGATGCTTTTATCCAGAAATATTTCCGTCACTTTTCTGGTTCGCGAGAATGCATTTTGGAGCAACGTGTTGCCTTTGCAGGAAGCTAACCTCATCAGCGGTCACATTCGCTCGCATCATGTGGACTTACGATTCAATTCTGAACTGAAAGAAATCAAAGGCGATTCGAACGGACGTGTGCAGTCCATCATCACTAAGTCTGGAGAAGAAATTGCTTGTCAATTCGTAGGACTCACGGTGGGCGTCTCGCCTAATATTTCTTTTTTGAAAGATTCCGGCATCGCTACCGCACGTGGTGTTTTAGTCAATGAATTTCTGGAAACAAATGTGCCGGATGTATATGCATTGGGCGACTGTGCCGAACGAACCTATGAGTTGCCCGGTCGCAGAAACATAGAGCAAGTCTGGTACACCGGACGCATGATGGGCGAAGTAGTAGCGCAAACGATCTGTGGAAAAAAGACAAAATACGAACCCGGTCCTTGGTTCAATTCTGCCAAATTTTTTGACATCGAATATCAAACCTACGGTGAGGTGAGCAACGAGTTGAAGCCGAACGAATCAGAATTTTATTGGGAACACAGCAGCGGCACCAAATGTGTGCATCTGATTTGGAATACGATGACGCGCGAGTTTATTGGCATCAATACCTTCGGCATTCGCATGCGTCATGAAAAATTTGACACGTGGTTGCGCGCTAAAAAATCGGTAGACTTTGTAATCGAACATTTAGCAGCCGCAAATTTCGATCCTGAATTTTTTACGCGTTACGAAAAAGAAATCAAGCTTCAGTTCAACGAAAAAGCTGTCTTAGCACACTGAAATTTATGAAGATATTAAAATCGATTGGCCTTGCGCTTTTCATCATCGGCTTTGGTCTGTTTAATTTCTCGTTCTTCTGGGCTAGTTATCAGATTACACCTGAGGTCATTCGCACGCAAATAAGCGATCAGAAAAAATCTTCGCTCCTAATCAACGAATCCTCATCTTTGTTGAATGAGGAATTCAACTCCAATTTCAAATTCGTAGCTGAATTGCATAGGGCATTTGATCGTGTCAATCAAAGTCAATTAAATTTGTTTGGTATATCGGAACAAGAGATAGACCAACTGGTTGATCGCAATCCGGAAAAGTTTTCCATTGCTTCTGTAGATTCTGCTTTTGCAGGAAGTGACGAAACCGCAGCTTTCAAACGAAAGGCGTTCAGAGATTATGGAAGCTGGCTGGATGGCCAACCAACTCAACTGGCACAACTGCAACAGGTAGCAGACAACATTCGCCAATACGGCATTGTATCTCAATTTGGATTCGATCGCTATGCCATTAAAGATCTCACATATTCACTCACTAAAGCTTCGGCAATCAGTCCGGTAAAAAATAACCCGTTGCTTTATTTATTGCTCACTATCGGCTTGTGTGTGGTTGGTGCGCTTCTTTACATTTTACCCAAGCTGCAATTAGCACCCGGCATTAAAAACAATGGTATCTTTTTTAATGCGATGAAAAATGTACAATGGCTCGGCATCCTTACGGGAAGCTGGCTGATTTCATTTTATGTGGTGTTGTATTTTTATCCGGAATACATGACGAACTGGGTGTTGCTGGTTAATCCGGTCAGCAAGCTGCTCAGCGGAAATGAGGCGGGCCGTTTTTTTCTCTACGGGTTCATCTACACGTTGTGCATTTTGGTGATGGGTGTTCGAATGATTATTAATTATCGCCATAGCAAGTATCAGATTCTTCGCACGTGCTCGGTCATGTTTTTCCAAACTGCTTTTGCATTTCTCATTCCCGAAATCATGATTCGTCTGAATCAACCGTATTTTGATTTCAAAAATATCTGGCCGCTTGATTATTCATTTTTCTTCAACAATCGATTAGATACGTTGCTGGCGAATGGCGGTCTTGGCATTTTTATGTTAGTGTGGGGAATTGCGCTGATTATTCTAGGCGTTCCCATATTCGTTTATTTTTTTGGCAAGCGCTGGTATTGCTCGTGGGTCTGCGGATGCGGTGGGTTGGCAGAAACTTTGGGAGATCCCTACCGACAGCTTTCCGATAAATCCGTGAAAGCGTGGAAGGCCGAACGTTGGATCATTCACAGCGTGTTAGTCTTTGCTGTAGTAATGACGATAGGTGTGCTGTACACTTATTTTACAAACAACTCGTGGGTTTTGTTTTTCGATAGTTACAAGCTGCGCGAAATCTATGGAGCCTTCATCGGAGCCGGTTTTGCGGGCGTGGTGGGCACAGGCTTTTATCCGTTGATGGGCAATCGCACGTGGTGCCGGTTTGGTTGTCCACTGGCAGCTTACTTGGGAATCATTCAGCGATTCAAGTCACGCTTTCGAATTACGACCAACGGAGGGCAGTGCATATCATGTGGCAATTGCTCTACGTATTGTGAAATGGGCATTGATGTGCGCTGGTATGCGCAGCGCGGACAAAACATTGTGCGCAGCTCATGTGTAGGTTGTGGAGTTTGTTCATCTGTATGTCCGAGAGGTGTGCTCAATCTTGAAGTGAAAGAAGAAGATGGAAGATTCGGCAAGCCTATCTTAATTGGAAACAATCATATTGAATTAGTGGAGTGAGTCTTTTATGATGATTTTACTAATTTGAATTAGATTTACAGTATATGAAATCAATTCTAGTTATAACACTGCTTTCATTGATGGTAGTGATTCCTTCCACAGCTCAGCATAATTGTCCTGAAGGTATTAATTTGATTCCTAAGTATGGGAGCAAGAAAAAATGTGCAGAGCAAATACAAAGTGATTCCGATTTCATCACGGATTGCCTAAAACAATTTAGTGACAGAAAGACAGCCGCTCATTATTTTGTAAAAAAGGGCTGGGAATACTTCTATAAGAATGATTCTGAGACCGCCATGAAAAGATTCAATCAAGCATGGCTATTAGACAGCTTGAATGCAGAAGCGTTCTGGGGATTTGGAAATCTAATGGGCATGAAATCAAGTTTTGAAGAATCCATCAAATTATTGGAACATTCCATCGCATTGGATCCGAATAATTCAAGTGTATATGAATCATTGGCTATAAGTCTCGGCCAATTGTTCTTTAAAACTAAAAACATGGAATATTTGAACAAGATGACAAACGCATTAAAAAAGTCCCTTTCCATCAACCCGAAAAATGTACGTGCCCTTGGGC
>JABFSO010000264.1 GCA_013140555.1 Cyclobacteriaceae bacterium
ATAGTAACGATCAAGTAAATTGTTGAACAGTATAGTATAATTAAAACCGCTAAATTGATCTATAAATAGCTCTTTTAACTAAATATTTTAGTATTTATTTGCTAAATATTTTAGTTTTCATATGTTTGCCTCTGTAAACACAAGCGCATATGAAGATGATCGAATCCAATCTGATTGGCCGCTGCCCGATTACTGCCAAAGACAAGAGCGTGCGGCTTTTTCAAGTGAAAGAAGTGCTCAATCGCCACCGCACTAAGCTGATCAATACTTTATTGAAAGACATCCCCTATTTTATCGGGCAGAAATACCACGCCTTCGCCACACCTGAGGAAGTAGAAGTAATAAAAAGTAAACTCACCTACCTGCAATCGCGCGACATTGATTTAACCAACTATGCTTCGATCGTACACCAAATTCAGCGTAGGTCAATCATCAAATTAAACAACGAAGCCTTCTTTAAAGAGGTGGATCAACTACTCCTTCAAAAACAAACGAACTAATGAAGACCATAAAGTCAGCACTGCTGGGAACGAAATCGCTTATTGACACCAACGAAGAAGTGTTGATCGTACAACTCAAAGACATTTTAAGACAACACCGCGAGTTAATTATCAATCGCTTGCTGGGCGACTTAATCACTTACTTGGACTACAAGTTTCAGACAAAGCCCGATAAGCAAATGATGGATGCAATTAAAGACAAATTGGTTGCCTTAAAAAAATCAAACGTTAGTATGGAATACTATCAGTCCATCGAAAAGCAGGTAATGAACCGTGCAGTGACTCACCTGACCAACGAACCATTTTATGTAGAGATTGATGCGTGCGTAGGAGAAATAGTGGTGACTAAGAAAAAATTGCTTATTGAATAATACTAAGCGTCTGACTTAACATTTGAGATCGTTTTGCACCTCCTATCCAGGAGAAAAACTAAACGGAAATGAAAAGCGTCCTTTCTCGCGCATAGGTAACCGTAAGGCGATGCATGGCACGTGTACACGCGATGTATAACATTCGTTTGTCCACATCGGTATGGTAATTGCGTGCTGATGCAAATGGAATAATTACTTCATCAAATTCTAATCCTTTAGCAAGGTAAGCGGTAGTAACAATCACTCCTTCTTTGAAAGAAGTACTCTCTGGAGTGAGTAACGATACACCACTTGCACGAATAGATTCATATACAAATGCCGCCTGATCTTGTGTTTTGCAAATGATTCCTAACGTTTTATGACGCGATGAAGCAAATTCACGCACCAGGTTTTTGATCTCTTCTAATTCTTCCGGATTAGATTGAAACTCCTTCAACTCAGGCTCTTCACCATGTCGCTCTAATGGAATCAATTCGGGATTGTAAGCAATGCGTTGTGCAAACTGACTGATCTCATAGGTAGATCGATAGCTGCGCAACAACCGAACCATATCACCTTGCGGAAATACGCGCTCAATTAATTCGGATGACGAAGCGCTGTACGGATTGATCATCTGATTGACATCACCAAGAATGGTTTTCTTGCAACGAAACAATCGCGACAACACGGCATACTGCACGGGTGTGTAATCTTGCATTTCATCGACCAGCAAATGTTTCACATGGTCAAAGTTGATGGTTCCTTCCAGGCGAATTTTACAATAGATCAATGGAAACACATCTGCATATTCTAGCGTATCGCCTGTCATTTCTAAATATTCTGGCTTACCGATCCAGGTGTAAAACTCTTTATACAAATCAAGAATATTGCTCGTTCGCACCAAGCGCGGCACGGCTTGCCAGATCTGATTTTTTTCGTGGCCCGTCAATTTGCGTTGCAATTCGTTTCGCACAAATTGCTGAATGTCTTTTACCACCTCAGGCGCGCGCTTCAAAAGTGGTATGCGGTGATACGATTTAAATCGCTCCAAAATAAATGGAAATGGCACGACTACTTTACCGATCTTCAATTCGGTGAACGTGAAAAAATTATTTTCCAGGTGCACCATGAATTGATTGAGCTTACTCAAAAATTCAAACGTAGATTTGAATTGAATACGCTCTACAAAAGCGGGTGGGTGTTTTTCCAGCAGCAAAGCTACTTGCTGAAAGAATGTTTGAAACCGAAATTTCTCTTCCAATACTTCGTTGGCCAAATCTTCCATGCCCATCTCCGGAATCCAATCTTCACCTAACTCGGGCAATACATTTGAAATGTAATCGGCAAAAACTTTGTTGGGTGAAATGATCAACACATCCTTGGCAGCAATATCCTCGCGAAAGCGATACAACAAAAACGCAATGCGATGCAATGCTATCGATGTTTTTCCGGAGCCGGCCACTCCTTGAATGATCATGACCGAAGCTGTTTCGTTTCGGATAACGGCATTCTGATCACGTTGAATAGTGGCAACAATATTTTTCATTTTGTCGTCACTTGATTTGCTCAACTCCTTTTGCAGCAAGTCGTCATGAATGTGCACATCGTTTTCAATCATGAACTCCATTCGGCCTTCACGGATTTTATACTGTCGCTTGCGCGTGATGGTGCCATTGATTTTTCCGGAAGGTGTGGTGTACGATGCATCGCCTAACTCAAAATCATAAAACATCGATGAGATGGGAGCGCGCCAATCGTAAATCAAATTCGCTTTTTCGTTTTCATCGGTGTACGTGTACATACCGATGTAAATAGGTTGCGGTTGACTATTCGTTTTAAAATCAATCCGGCCGAAGTAAGGTGAGGTACCCAGTTTGATTAACTTCTTTTTCCATCCAACAGCTGATTCGCCTGTGGATGCCATGCGATGAATGGATTGACCAGCGGCTACGCGGTCCGCATCATCCATTCCCGACTGGTGCTCATACATGTATTCTTTGCTCTGGCGTAGCTCCGTTGAAAATTGCTTCACGCGCTCATCCATGCGCTGGATGGCGAAGAGCAATTTATCTTTCATTGCTTCTAAATAATTTCGTTCTTCTTGTTCTGTTTCGTTCATATTAAAAAATCATCATGCACCACTAAGACACTGAGGCACTAAGTATCAAGCAAACTTATTTGCCTTTCTCGATACCTGCTTCGAGTAACAAAGTGAGTAGTGCGAACTTAATTCCATCCGCTCCCTTTTCATTTAACCACCACTCACCCAATGCGTGCTCGTGATCACTCTTTCCTCCGGCTCCAATCGTAACAGCCGGAATACCATGTGCTATAGGAACATTGGCGTTGGTAGATACAATGGCTAACTGGGGCACCACTGAAAAATACCGTACGGCAGCAAATACCTTTTGTACCAAAGGAGATGATGCATCTGTAGCGCCCGATGGTCGGTATCCGATTTGGAGCAAACTCAATTGCAAAGGAGGGCCCTGCTTCACCTTTTGATTGTACTCACTTACACCTTTCTTCATGTTCGCTTTAAAAATCGAATCAATCTTCTTGAGTTGCGATGGGCTTTCTGAACGCATATCTACTTCCGCCCACGATTCAAACGGAATGGAGTTGACAGATGTGCCACCTCCGGTGCGACCCACATTAAAACTAGTCTTCACACCAGTAGCGGTAAACTGTGTTGCTGCATCTGAAAAATAATTAATCGATTTCGCCATGGCATGGTGCGGATTGCCAATTCCAAATGCACCCCACGAGTGACCACCTGGGCCGGTGATGATTGCCTTGTAGCGAATGGAGCCAAGCGCTCCGTTGATAACTTGATCGATGGCCGTTCCATCGAGTGCTATCCACGCGTCAATTTTAATTTTACTTTTCTCAACAATATATTTCACACCTCGCAAATCACCGAGGCCTTCCTCGCCCACCGTTACAACAAAAAGCACATCGTCTGTTGTTTCAATAGATGCTTTCTCTAAAGCACGAAGCACCGTCAGCATCGCAATCAATCCACGCGTATCATCAGAAATGCCAGGCGCAAAGAGTGTATCACCCTTTACTTTCACGGTTACATCCGTTCCTTCCGGAAAAACAGTGTCGAGATGCGCATCGAGCACGATAGTGCGCACGCTCTTTTTGCCTTTGCGCAAGGCCAACACATTGCCTACCGAGTCGATCCACACTTTATCGGCTCCGGCAGCTACTAACATTTTACGAAAGTATTCCGCACGAACCGATTCTTTGAAAGGTGGCGCAGGCACTTGATTCAACTCAATATGTTCTTTACGTGTGGTCGGCTCCAACTGATCAATAATAGCAAATGCACTTTGTATTTGTGGGTTCTTTGTAAGTACCTGCACTTGCTTCGTATAAGGATCTTCTTTTTGTTTCGATAATGTTTTCTGTCCGCTGACTTCTATCGCCAGCAAAGCGAATGACAGTAAAATAAAAATAGACTTGTTCATTAGGTATAGGATATTTTAATAATGGGTTCTCATTACATGTTGTTGCTCGTAATTGAAAAAGGCGAACAAGCGGCAAATATACTACATCTACCAAGAGAAGTGGCTGTATAAAAGCAGGTGATCGCATCAAAAAAAATTTGTACTTTCGGTAATGAAAAAAATTAACTCTGCTTTGTTTCGTCTGTCAATTGTATTTCTACTTCTTGGCCTTACACAATGCAAACCCAAAACTTCTGTGGAAACACCTGACCAAACTCCCACTCTTAAAATTTCGTTGGCACAATGGTCAATACATCGCGCTATCGAAAAAGGCATTTTGCGACCGGAAGATTTCGCGTCCATCGCCCGATATGATTTTGGAATTTCTGCGATAGAATATGTGAATTCATTTTATAAAGATCACGCCACCGATACTGCATATTGGAAAATGATGAAGGCCAAAGCCGATTCGTTGGGGGTAAAGAGTTTATTAATAATGGTTGATAATGAGGGCGATTTAGGAAATCCGAAAGAAGAAGAGCGAAGCATGGCGGTTACCAATCATCATAAATGGGTAGACGCTGCAAAAATTTTAGGTTGTCATTCCATACGTGTAAATGCGTTTGGCGATGGATCGAAAGAAGAAGTAAAGGCAGCCATGATTACCTCGTTGAAAGAGCTGGGAGCATATGCTGGTTCTAAAAATGTTAACGTGCTCATCGAAAACCACGGCTTGTACAGTGCCGATGGCAAATGGGTAGCAGAAGTAATTACGAAAGTAAATTTGCCGAACGTAGGCACGCTGCCAGATTTTGGTAATTGGTGCACAGCCGCCAAATGGGGAAGTACGGAACCATCCAAAGATTGCAAAGAATCATACGACCGTTATCAAGGGGTTGAAGACATGTTGCCATTTGCGAAGGGCGTTAGCGCGAAATCATATCTATTCGATACACAAGGCAACGAAAAAATAATCGACTATACACGAATGTTTGAGTTGGTAAAAGAATCAGGCTTTAATGGATACATTGGTATCGAATACGAAGGAGATCAACTCAGCGAAAGCGATGGAATTAAAGCCACCAAAAATCTTTTGGAAAAAACTTGGCAAAATTTGAAACCTTAGCTGTTCGCCCAAATCCGAACACTTCTTTGCATCTGCGTACAGCTCATTGCTTAAATCTGTTCGCCTGAGGGGTTTTTTGTATTGGCTCGATGATTGCAACTCATGCAATCTATAAACCAATACAGTTATGAAACGTCTTGTTATCTTTTCCCTTACTATTTTCTTACTAACTGGGTCAACTGCATTCAGCATTCGCGAAAAGACAGTTGTTTCAGTGCTTGATACAGATGATTCCTATGAATTACGCGCGCGCTTCCCTGAATCTAAAGTGAAAGAGCTAAAGAAGGCGATTGATAAAGCCTTTCAGCCAGATGTGGTTTTTGGAAATTCAATACGTGAATACGATGCATTGCTCCTATTAAAGGATGGCACTCTCTTCTCTTTGAAGCTATCGAATGATCGATTGGTGATTAAACTTAATAAGAAGAAAAATAGCGAAGCTTCATTGGAACGAATGAAACGAGTATTCTCTGCTGCGAAAATGGCTATAAAATAAAATGATATTGGTTATCGCGGAAATTGATCGATAGGCACGCGATCTAAAACTGCTTTTAAATCATTCAGCGCTACTTTATCACCTGTCATATTCAGAAAAAATCGTCCGCAAATACCAATAAAGATTTGAGACTGATTGGTATGTCGAAGATAGGATTCCCAACCTTCGCAATCTGCCCGGCTCACTGAACGAAGCACTACTGAATCCGACTCTACCGGATTTATTTTCTTCCATGTACTCATGGATTGGCGATACATAATTTCGGCATGAGCGAAATCAAACAACAAAAGCGTAATGGATTTATCCTTTTTACGAAATTTCTTTTCGCAAAGAGAGTATGTAATTGTTCCGATTTTAATGTGACGAGTTTTAAATTCATCAGTAGCTCTGTACCCGTCAATTTCGTTGGGTAAGAGTTTTAATATCTCTTCTGATTTTAATTCGGCTACTTGTGCCTGAGCGGCAAACGAAATGAGAATGCTTAAAAACAAAACGTACTTCATACAAATTTTGCGCAAGCTACTGGCTTTTTACTCATAATCTGCATTAAGAAAATGTGAAGAACTTACGTCTCCGCAAACATTTTCTTAGTACGAAACATTCTTTTGAAAGTTCTATTTGTCAGCAAATAAAACAGCAGGATTATGCGATCACTCTATCATTCTCTTCCTGTGGTAAACAAAAAGAAAATTTGCTCCCTTGTCCTAAATTTGATTGAAGCGAGATGTGGCCATTCAATTGATCAACCATTTCCTTCACAATAAACAACCCTAAACCGGATCCGGTGGATTGATCGGTGGCTCGGAAAAACATATCAAATACTTTTTCTTGTTGATCATTGGCAATGCCCATTCCATTATCGGAAACGCTAATACATACTTTATCAGCCTCACGCTTCACTATTATTTTAATCCAAGGATCAATCTGTTGATAGTTATGATACTTCACCGAGTTGGAAACGAGATTGGAGAGTATAACCGAAAGACTTCTGCGATCGGTGGTGATAAAATCTATTTCGCTGAATTCGCGAATTAATTGAATGCGCGAAGCTCCTTCCATGTATTTCAGCGCATCGGCTATTTCATTTACCAATTCATGAATGGATACTTGCTCAATAGCCAATTGATTTTTCGTGCTCCGCGAAAATTCGAGAATATCAATAATAAACTGATCGAGTTTGGCAATGCGCTCGTCTGCCAAAGAAAAGTAATATTTCAAGTTATCTGATTTTGCATCCATTGCAGCTAGGTTCATCAATCCTTTGATGGAATGAAGAGGTGCACGCAAATCGTGCGAAGCGCTGTACAAAATGCGGTCTAGTTTTTCATTGGTTTTCATCAACTGAGTTTCGCGCTTCAACAACAATACCTCGGCACGATGATTGGAGTGAACAGAAAACAACAGGCAGATAGAAAGAATAACAATTGCTGATGTAATGTTGATGATGGAGTTAAACAAAGAAGATTGCTCCAACAATCGAATGGAATCTCCGAGCGGCCGATAATCAGTTAATTCTAATACAATTAATGCAAGCAACGAAATGGAAACATAGACAATCGCCAATTTCAACTCGCGATAAGGATGTGCTACTAAAGCAATGCCCATCAGCGCAATGAACAATATATTCACAGCGCACTCACGCGGCACCCATGAAGCCAGAACAAAAAATAAAATGTTTATCGTGATGAAGAAAAAGGTGCGTGCCTGTTTATGCCTCCGCTGTTCGTTTAGATAATACGTATACCATGTTACCAACATGGTGAGGATAACAACACCTACAATTCCATAGTCTCCGCGTAAAAGGTCTGCCACCAAGTGAATCATCAAACCTACTAAAGAAAGAATCAGAATCTGCGAAAAAACAATACTCTTGCGAAGCTCATAACTCAATATGCCCTCAGTTGCACTCAACTTAGACCAATCTGTTGGTCGCAGAAAGCTTCTTATCTTCATAGGGAGGCAGGCATAAGGTCTAAGAAAGTTACTAATTAATATTGCATAATAAAAACAGGCATTGTCGGCTGGCTTATGCCAGTATCGCCCGATTGCTCGTATCTTCGCATTCTATTCTAAATACGCTATGTCTATCGTCAAGTGGTTGGCTTCTTATTTATTGACTTCGCTGGTGTTTTTCGCCATTGACATGGTATGGCTTGGTGTTCTGGCCAAGAACTTATACCGAAAGTATTTGTTTGGATTAATGGCCGATCAGGTAAACTGGACTGCCGCAATTGTCTTTTATCTACTGTTCATCGTTGGCATTTTCGTTTTTGTAATTCTGCCTGCAGTAGAAAAAAATTCGTTGATTACCGCCTTATTGTTGGGTGCCTTCTTTGGTATTGTTACCTACGCCACCTACGATCTTACCAATTTGGCCACATTAAAAAACTGGCCACTGCCCATCGTTTTCATTGACATAGCATGGGGTGCTGTACTCACTTCATTGGTAAGTATGGCCGGCTACGGGATACATAAATGGATTTTTCGTAGCTGAGATTTCTTTTCATCATGTTTGCTGAAGCGCAGTCGCCCACCCACATTACGGCATCTGAGTTAGATGATTACTTAGAACGCGGATGGTTTCGTATGGGGCAAACTATTTTCACTACCCAGTTTATTCATTTTCAATCGGTCATGTATAACACGATTTGGCTGCGAGTAGCACTCGAATCATATCAAGCCGATCGCGCACAAGTCAAGCTATTTAAACAAAATGCGCGGTTCACCACGCTCGTTCAACCCGCCACCATCACCGATGAAAAAGAAGATTTATACAGTCGCTATCGCGAATCAGTTGCTTTTCAGCCATCCGAATCATTAGAGCAATTGCTGTATGGCTCTAGTGAGGAAGCTTCGGTGTTCAATACTTACGAGGTGTTGGTTTACGATTCGGGAAAGCTTGTTGCCCTCGGATACTTTGATCTGGGGCAAACCAGTGCTGAAGGGATTGTTTCTATTTATGATCCATCTTATAAAAAATACAGTTTAGGAAAATTCCTGATCTACAAAAAAATGGAATACTGCAAAGCACTAGGTATGCATTATTATTATCCCGGTTATTTTGTTCCTGGTTATTCATTCTTCAACTACAAGCTTTCCATTGCCACCGACTCACTTTCCTTTTTTTCACTACCGATCAAGCAGTGGATTCCGATTCAACAATTTGATGAAGCGCTAACTCCACTTGGATTAATGAAGAGCAAGTTGCTGGAGGTAAAAATAAATCTCGATCATTTGCAGCAGGCAGCCAATGTAGTTAACTACGAATTTTTTGATGCGAACTTAATTCCGGATTTACGCACAGCCGATCTATTCGACTATCCGGTATTTCTTTATTCACCCTCGATAGATGATAATGGAATTTATCTGGTAATGGTATATGACATTTATGAGTCGCGTTACCATGTTTTGGCTTGCATGGGTGTATGGCAACCACAAAGCAACAATACAGATCCTACTTTTTTTTCGGAATGTATTCTAAAAGTACTTCAACCTATTTACACCACCATTTCAGCCTCTGAAGCAGCCATTGCTTTACTGACGATGGCTAACAGATGATATCTTCTTCACTTTCTGTATTGAAAAAATAAGTCGTATTTTAGAAGAACCAATCACACCTCAACTTATGAAAGAACAACCCGTATCATTCGTACAAAAATTATTTCCCTTATTAAGCAAAGTCGAAATAGCTTGCATGCTAGCGCTTGCCATCGGATTGGTTGCGCAGTATTTAAAATATCCCGCGCAAAGTCTGTTGGTAGTTGCTCTTGGCGGATTAAGTGTTGTGTTTTTTCTGGGTGCCTATGAGCCGCCAACTTTTGTACGAGACGAAAATGAAAAATTTGGTATGCCCGAATTGCTACAACTCGTTATTGTGCCTAAAATACTTGGTATCAGCATGGCTGTAGCTTGTATTGGTATTTTGTTTAAAATGATTGGTGTTAATCCGGAAGGATCTGCCCAAATGCTATTGTTAGGTGGGAGCACATCTGCTATCGCAATAGCTATTATTCTGATTGGTCTGGTAACGAATGTAAAACACATCCAATCCATAGTTCCAAAATTGTATAGAGCAGTACCCATCGCGGCAGCAGCCCTTTATCTTTACAGCGTGAATTAAAAAAATCATGAAGCTACTCATCTCTTTATTATTGCTTTGTCCACTCGCTTTGTTTGCACAGAATAACAAACCGCAGGCATTCATACATGCTAATCTCATCAATGGAAAAGAAAACAAAGTTTATCCGAATGCCATTGTGTTTGTGAAGGCCGGAAAGATTGAGCGCATCGGGAAAGCGGGCGATGACACTTCAGGCTATGAATTGATTGATTGCGAAGGATACTACCTGCTTCCCGGATTAATTGATGCGCACTCGCATTTAGATAATCTCGCTTCCGCGAAACGTGCTTTAGAAACGGGTGTCACCACGGTGCGCACAGCCGGTGTTTCTGCTTTTCAAGATGTAGCATTGATGGAGCTTAGTAAATCGGGGCGAATTGCCGGACCTGATGTAGTGCCAGCCGGAGTTTATGTTTCGCCTAATCTTGAAGAAACCATTCTTGCTGATGTGCGACTAGGTGCGCTGATCAATGGTGTTCGTACCGAGGAAGAGTTGAGACTTCTTGTGAACGTAAACATCGACAGAGGCGCTAAGGTGATCAAAACACGCGGCACCGAACGTGCCGGTCGCCCGTAAACGGATCCACGTGAACAAGTATACTCCGAACAACAAATTCGCGTGATCGTGCAAGAAGCTGCTAAGCGCAATGTGCCGGTGATGATTCACGCACATGGAGATGAAGGCGCACGTGCAGCTGTTTTAGCCGGAGCTAAAAGTATTGAGCACGGCACTTTCTTATCGGATGAAACGCTGCAACTGATGAAAGAGCGGGAGACTTTTCTGGTTCCCACCTTCATCACGTTAGAAGATTTAACACAACCCGGTGGTGATTATGTGGGGCCAGTACTAGAATTGCGTGGCAAATTTATGATGCCCCAAGCTGAAAAGGTTTTTAAGAAAGCGCATGCACTTGGAGTAAAGATTGCTACCGGTGCCGACAATGGATATACTGCCAACACCATCAGTCGCATTTCATTGGAGTGTGCACACTTTGTGCGAATGGGCATGTCTCCTTATGAAGCGGTGCAAGCAGCTACTGTGCGTAGTGCGGAATTGCTAGGTCTTTCATCAAGTACCGGTCAGATAGAAAAAGGATTTGATGCCGACTTCATTCTCGTACCCGGAAATCCACTGGAAGAAATTCGGTTTTTACAAGATGTGCTGCTCGTGGTAAGCAACGGTCGCATCGCGTTGAAACGAATCCCCTTCGGAAAAAAATAACTTACTCTGTTCCTTTGTGCTTGAAATCAAAAATGTATTCTTTGTTTTCAATCGGCACAACCATTCGCAAATAGCGTAAACTTTCGCCAACGGGTAAAAATATTTTACCGTGCTTTCGCTGACAGGCTTCAATTTTCCCTTCGGTAAAAATCGCGTTGGTGAGAAAGTAGCTGTCTTCTTGCGCTTGTTGCGTAGACTTTTGTGCAATGTCCGTAGCCGTTAGTGCTATCGATACTAGCGCATCGCGGGTGGCTGCACGCACCACATCTTTTTCGGTGACATGGCTGCGCGAACGGTCTTTCGAATCCTTGACTTCATCATATACCATCATGCCTACGCTTACCAAAGCAAAAACAGTAGCCACGGTTGCCCTGCTTCGTTCTTTTTGCTCGTATAGTTCCTTCACTTCTATAGGTTTGCGCACAAATTGCTTTCGCTTCAAGCGCTTATACTGCTCTCCTTCTTCCGTCTGCTCTCGTCTGGGAAAACGTTGATCCGAAAAGTAGAATGAGATTTGCTGGGGCGATAAATAAATTGCTTCCGACCCTTGATTATCAATCTCCAAATCAAAAACATAGTGCTCGTATTTGTTTTCGAGATGTTGTAGGTAAATCTTAACATCTGGTTCCTCCAGTCGGGCTCGCAATACGGGCGTAGTTGATGAATGTGAAAGTGGTACATACGATGCACAACCGGCCAGTTGCACAATCAGCGCGATAAAGATGTATTTTTGCATGCGTTACTATCAAACAAAGATCATGCAAAACTAATAAGCCGCATATCAAAAATTACCGACATTACGTTCAAATCATAAAATAAAAATAATAGGTTAACCTAGCTTGCATAAAAACAGTACGCAAAGACAACTCAATAATCTCATGACGACCCCTTTTTACTCATTCATCAATAAATGGTTGCCTGCCGTACTTCTTGTGTTTGCCAGCCTCAGTGGCCATGCACAAGAAAAAAGAGAAAGTAAAGTGCCTGTATTTGTTTCGCATCTCAGCAAAGAAAATGCAGCTGTAACCAGGCGCAAGGGGGCTCCTCATCATTTTTTCTTAACACGATTAGTTTGTTTCAACCGAAAATGCCGGGCTTTCATAGGATGGCGCGATGAGCAACGCAGCAGGCGATACGATTATAACAAGGCTAGTAAATTCAATAGCAAAAGAACCCCATCAATCGATACTGTTCGGATTAAACAAGACAAACCGATTGCGAAGATGCCGCCCAAAGAAAAGCCAAAGCCTACACCTCCACCCGCAGCATCAGACAGTGTTATTGTGTTAGGCGAAGTGCTTTTCGAAACAAACAGCTACCACTTGCGCGAAGAGATTTATACAACGCTCGATTCAATCGCTGCCTTTTTGAAAAAGGAATCGAAGTCTACGGCTTCCATCTCTGGCCATACGGATAACACCGGCAAAGAAGATTTTAATCTGGAACTTTCTTCGCAGCGTGCAGAAGCTGTGGCTGAATATTTATTAGATCGAGGCATTAATCCGGAACGAGTT